>NZ_DDGR01000001.1:8763-53925 GCF_002337775.1 Sphingobacterium sp. UBA1897 | reverse complement strand
TTTTCTTTTTATGTCTTGACCTATCGTTACTATTGTTTGTTCGGTTTATTGCTCATCTCGAAGATTAATTCACCGCCATTTATAATGCTGCTATAGGGCAATAGAAAATCAGCCAATTTCTGCCCATTTAAAGAAACGGATTTAACGTAAACATTCTTCTCAGACTGGTTACGGGCAACTATAGAAAGACTGCGTCCGTTTTCAAGATTAACCTTTGCCGATTTTACCAAAGGACTGCCAATCCAATAGTTATCTTCCCCAGGTGCCACCGGATAGAAGCCTAATGCAGTAAATAAATACCAAGCAGACATTTGTCCACAGTCATCATTTCCCCCTAAACCCGCATGACCATTATGATACTGATTCCGTATGATTTGTCTTACACGCGCCTGAGTTTTCCAGGGACTCTTGGTTATATTGTACAAGTATGCCACATGATGGGAAGGTTCATTTCCGTGCACGTAATTTCCGATAATGCCATCTCGGGTAATATCCTCCGTATGTTCAAAATATTTATCCGGTAATTCCATGGTAAACAGTGAATCCAAATAAGACTCTAAACGTTTTTTACCTCCCATTAATACCATCATTTCAGTAGGTTGATGCGGTACATACAGGCTGTAATTCCATGAATTACCTTCAATAAATCCTTGCCCATGTGTATCCAAAACATCGAATTTCTCCTGAAATTTACCCGCTGAATTCTTCGGACGCATAAATCCAATAGCGGAATCATAGAGTGATTTCCAACTTTCAGCCCTTTTGGAAAAGGTCGTGTAAATATCCTCTTTTCCCAATTTTTTCGCTAATTGCGCTATACACCAATCGTCATACGCATATTCCAATGTATTAGAAACAGATGTTCCCGATACATCTGCAGGAACATATCCCTTATCTATGTAAGCCCCAATCCCCTCGTACTGACGTGTATTTGCTGTTTGTACACAAGCTGCTAATGCAGCCTCAGCATCACCTTTGTAAACACCTTTGAGGATAGCATCAACAATAACCGATACGGAATGATAGCCACTCATGCACCAGTTATCATTTGCATAATGCGACCAGATCGGCAACATTTTCAATACACTCTGATCATAATGAGCCATCATGGATGCCACAATATCTGCATTACGAGAGGGGTTTATTAGATTCAACAGCGGATGAAAGGCCCTAAAGGTATCCCATAAAGAAAATGAGGTGTAATTCGTAAAGCCTTCAGCACGGTGCACCTCCTGGTCCAACCCTTTATACTCACCATTGCTGTCCATATACACCGTCGGCATTAAGCTTGCATGGTACATAGCTGTATAAAAATTGACAAGGTCTTCCTTGTTCAACATTTCAGCTTCTATCTTATGCAACTCCTTTTCCCAGGCGTTTTGCCCTTGCTTAACGTAGCCGTCAAAATTCCAGTCCGGAGCCTCAGCCTCCATATTGGCCAATGCATTCTTCATGCTTACTGGACTTAAAGCTACTTTCAGAAGGATGGCCTCTTGTGCTTTTGTATCAAAATCCAAGTGAAGCTTAATATTGTGTGCTGCAAGATCAGGGAAATTGTTCTGTTGATCAAACTTACGCCAGAAACCATTATAGACAGATTTTCCATCTTCATATTTGGCGCCGTAATTCTTAAAAGCTTTTGATGTCTTTATCGCAAAGTATACGGTGCGGGTTCTTGACCAACCGTTTGTCTGGCGGTAGCCTACCAGGGTTGAATCGTTCAAGACCTTGACAACGGTCCAAACATTCTTGCCGTCATAATTATAGATCCCAGCAGTTAAGTCTACAATAAGATGTGATGCATTTGATTCTTTGAACGTATAACGGTGCAGTCCTACACGTGTTGTTGTCGTTAATTCAGCTTTAATCTGATGTTTATCCAGTAAAACACTGTAATAGTTGGCCTCAGCCCGTTCGTTGGCATGCGAATATGGTGATCGATAACCATCTTGTGGTCGATCAGCTGTACCCGGGTTTAATTGGACTTTTCCCTGTGTCGGCATGATCTGTATATCACCAAGATCGGAGTGACCTGTACCGCTAAAATGCGTATGACTAAACCCGACAATCGTTGGATCATCATACTGATAACCAGCACAATATTTATAAACATCACCGTTATACCGCCCATTGACAGCATACGATAATGTATCCGTATCAGGGCTTAATTGTACAGCACCAAATGGAACTGTCGCCCCCGGAAAAGTATGCCCCATTTTTGCCGTACCGATGAGCGGTTTGACATACTGAACTAATTTCGTTTCTTGTGCCTTTAATAGATATGGGACACTAAATAATCCCAAAAAGATTAAACTTCTGATATTCATCGCTTATGAATTATAGTTTGGGATTTTGGCTATAATCGGCCCACAGCTCATCAATAGTTTTACCCGTCTCCACTTTCCAAAAAGCATCACTATAGCTTTTGCTACGCATCGCCGCATCCAATTTTTTGACAAAATCCTTCTTTACATGTAGATTGATCCAGTACAAAAAGCGCGCTGTAATACGGTAAGAATCTGTGTATTTCTGCTTTTCGTTATATTCTGGCAGCTTCCAATTTGCTCCAGCATTATCTATTCCATCATCAAATCGCACAAAATCGGCTATCCCCTCGGTAATCCACCAAGGGCCCGCCCCATCGGGGTATGCTTGGACAATATGCATTACCTCATGGGTAACCACATCAATATCGCCCGGATTTTTGGCAAACCAAGCTGGACTGTAACGGACAATCCCGCCCGCTGTCGCTGCCACACCTTTATAGTCCGGATCAATAACGAAAGACACCTTTTTAATGGTCTTTTTATTATATTTCTTGGCTAGTTTAGGATAGTTTGTAAAATATGCCGCCACCAACCTTTCTTTTAAAGGAGCACTAAAATCTTTGTCTTTATTTATCCAAATCAGGGTGTACCCACCTTTACTGATACTATCAACATCCACAGCCAATTTTCGGTCGTTTTCTGTATGTTTCCAGTTGTCCTGCGCGAAAAGTGAACAAGAGTATGCCAAACCAAATAAGGTAACAACTACTTTTAAGTTTTTAAAGTTTATCATAATCCAATGATTATTTCTTTTTGTTCGATTTCAACTTGATATTTGTTTGCAAATCCGTTGTCATTGAATAAGGCGCTGAATTTTTGGACGATCCCCTCGTATAATTGGGTTTTGCCGCCATGTCAAAATTAAGTGTGCCACCTTCATGCAATGCTTTGTGACTTAACCAGTTTTTACCATAATCCTTACCATTCATTTGCAATGTGTTTACATATACATTTTCAGCTGAGTTCTTTGGTGCATCAATGGTCAATGTCTTACCATTTTCAAATGTTAATGTCGCTTTTTTAAATAATGGGGCTCCGAGCACATATTCATCCGTCGCCGGACAAACCGGATAGAATCCCAGCGCTGAAAAAACATACCATGCAGAGGTTTGACCATTATCTTCATCACCGCAATAGCCATCAGGTGTAGGCTTATACATTCGGTCTATCACTTGACGCACCCAATATTGTGTTTTCCAAGGTTGGCCAGCATAATTGTACAAATATGGCATATGCTGAATTGGCTGATTACCATGTGCATATTGCCCCATATTCGCAACTTGCATTTCACGTATTTCATGGATAATACCACCATAATAGCTATCGTCGAAATCTGGGGACTGAACAAACACCGAATCCAACATGCCCACAAAAGTCTTCTCTCCTCCCATCAGATCGATCAGCCCCTGAACATCGTGAAATACGCTCCACGAATAATGCCAGCTATTTCCCTCTGTGAATGCGTCACCCCATTTCAATGGATTAAAAGGGGCCTGGAATTTTCCATCTTTATTCTTTCCACGCATAAGATTGGTCGATGGATCAAATAAATTCTTGTAATTCTGTGCACGCTTAGCATACAAATCAATCTCAGCCTTCGGGCGGTTCAACGCTTTTGCCAATTGGTAGATCGTGAAATCGTCATAGGCATATTCCAATGTACGTGCTGCATTTTCATTGATTTTAACATCATATGGCACATAACCCAAACTATTGTAATATTCAACGCCTTTTCTTCCAACAGCACTCATTGGTCCTTCGTTATTAGCACCGTGTTGTAAGGCTTCGTATAACTTATTGATATCATAACCGCGCAATCCCTTCATATATGCATCCGAAACGACCGATGCAGAGTTATTTCCCACCATGATATCGGCATATCCCGGACTGCTCCATTCAGGAAGGAAGCCTCCTTCTAGATACGCGTTAAGTAAACCTTCCTGCATCTCCTTATTAATGGAAGGATACATAAAGTTTAAGAATGGGTACAACGCTCTAAAAGTGTCCCAAAAACCTGTTCCTCCAAATAAATAACCGGGAAGTGTTTTTCCATTATATGGGCTGTAATGTACAGCCTTTCCTTGCGCATCAATTTCATATAATTTGTTCGGGAAAAATAAGGTCCGATACATCGTCGAATAGAATGTACGCAGTTGATCAATATCATCACCTTCTACTTTAATTTTTCCTAAAGTCGAATTCCAGATCTGACGTCCGTCTTCTTTTATTTGATCAAAAGATTTGTTACCTAACTCATTTAAGTTTAATAAGGCTTGTTCGGCACTGATAAAGGAAGACGCTACTTTCACCTGCACTGGTTTTGTTTTGTCTTTTACCTTAAACCCGACGATTGCACCAGTGTGATCACCTTTGATCTGAAGTTGCCCATCCTTCTTCTCTTTGCCTTCCCAAGTAGCGACACTTGCAAAAGGTTGATCAAAAACCAAAACAAAATAATTCTTGAAATTAGCTGGCAGTGGACCGCGTGCATATTTCGAAGAATAACCAATTATCATATTTTTTTCTGGAATAATCTGAACTTCAGATCCCTTTTCATAAGCATCCAAAACAATATAAGCATCGTCTGTTTTATTAAACGAGATCCTAAACATGGCTGCGCGTTCTGTTGGTGTCATCTCTGCAGTCACATCGTGATCCGCTAGATAAACCGAATAATAATACGGTTTTACAATCTCCGCTTTATGCGAAAACCAGCTCGCACGTTCATCTTGATCAAATACAGGCTTTCCAGTTACAGGCATGATAGAAAAAACACCGTAATCATTCATCCAGGGTGATGGCTGGTGAGTCTGTTTTAATCCACGAATCTTATCAGCGGTATATTGATACTGCCATCCGTCGCCATTTTTCCCTGTTTGTGGTGTCCACATATTCATTCCCCAAGGTCTCGCAATCGAGGGATAGGTGTTACCATTGGACAACTCAAATTTGGATTCGGTACCCATTAATGGATTAACAAGATCGACAGCTTCTAGCTGCTGTCCTCTAAATTTCTGAGCCAAAACCGGTTTTGCGTAAAACAAACCCAAAGACAATAACGACCCTAGAAAAACACTTAAAGATTTCTTCATTATTTAGGATATATAAAAATATTTCTACTAAAACGTATTAGTAAAGATATAAAAAAGAATATTAAATCAAAATAAAGACCTGGAATTGGACAAACACGTCTTATGATTTTTACAATTCAATTTCTATATATTCTTTTGTTGTCCCTTTTTATCGCTTGATCAATTTGGTCGAAATGACATATTCTTTTGGTATGGATATCCCCTGATCTATTTCCTTTAACAAAACTTTCACACAAGTTTTAGCCAGAGGTTCCAATGGTTGCTGAATACAGGAAATTTTAGGAATCAAAATATCAAATAATTCATGGTCATCAAAAGAAAACATCGGAAAATTATAGCTATTCTCAGGTGCCGACCGTAATACCTTCAATCCGAGAATACAAAGATAATTTGTGGTAAAAAATAGACCATCTAAGCCTACCTGCTTAGCAGCCCAATTTTTCAACATACGTGAACCTTTCTGCTTCAGGTGCTGATAAGGTAATTGCAGTATACGAGGTTCCATTCCATATGTGTCACAAAACGCCAAATAAGCACGCTTACGTGCCAGCATTTGTGGTTGATCCGAATCGATGGTTACCAGCCCAAAATTTCTACAACCAATAGATTTCAAATAGTCACATGCATTCTTCCCACTAACTTCATTGTCAATATGTACATAATGGGTTTCCACTGTTGGAGAATTTCTATCAAAAACTACCAGCGGAACCTTATGTTCCAATATTTTGCGCTGATATTCTTCCAGATCTACTGTCGGAGCCAAAATAATACCCTCCACTTTCTTTTCCAACATCGAATCGATGATATCGCGTGCATTTTGCGGATCTCCAAGCGTACTACTGTAGAGGACATGATAATTTTTCTTTCGGAACAATTCCTCTACATACAATGCAAATGGACCAAAAAAAGAATCCCCAATATTCTCTACAATTAGACCAATAGTATTTGACCGCCCCGTTGCTAAACTCTTCGCGAGCGCATTGGGCTTATAGCCAACTTTTTCAACGTATGCAAGTACGCGATTTTCCAATTCCTTGCTAATGCGTGCTCGCTCGGCTTTGTGGTTAATGACTAACGAAACAGTTGATTTAGACACATTGAGTTCCTGTGCTATTTCTTTAATTGATTTGGCCATAAGAGCATTTTCATAAAATTAGGGTGAAATTAGAAAATAAATATGAACATATCGGAGATTACAATTGATAGCACACAATAAATTATTACACAATCGTATGCGTAGGCAGCAAAAAAGAACAGATTATCCAATTAAGGCTCTTTCATTACCGTTGTTATCCCTCCACGAATGCGAGCGAATACGATCAAAAAGATATTTTTGACTAAATTTAACGCTCATTCTTTTTAGAGTAATACTTCTTTAAAATAGAAGTATTACTCTAAAGAACATACGAACCATTATAAATAAAATTAAATAGGACCACCTGACTGTTTTAATGGATTAAGTTACACTGCAATATAAACTAGTGGACAATCTTAGCGAAGAAAAAAATTAATTTTAAGAAATAACCGAATGCAAATGAAAATATCTTTTATGTTATCTCTTTTTTTGACTCTAGCCTCTCTTGCTATAGCTCAAAAGAAGGACCAAAGGCCGAATATTGTACTTATTATGGCAGATGATCTTGGTTATGGAGACCTTGGTGTATACGGTCAGCAAAAAATTGAAACGAGGCATATCGATTCATTGGCTGCCAAAGGTATGAAATTTGACAACTTCTACGCTGGTACATCTGTGTGCGCTCCGTCGCGATCATCTTTAATGACAGGACAGCACACCGGCCATACCTACGTACGCGGTAACAAAGAAATTGAGCCCGAAGGACAACAACCGCTAGCCGACTCTGTACAAACTTTCGCTATGCTTCTACAACAAGCAGGATATACAACCGGTGCGTTTGGCAAATGGGGACTTGGCATGGTCCATACAACAGGTGCTCCTGATCAAAAAGGATTCGATGAATTCTATGGCTATAACTGCCAACGTCAATCCCATCGCTACTACCCAACTCACCTCTGGCATAATAACGAAAGGATAGAACTCCATGGCAATGGTTTAATGGCCCAAGGGCAGTATGCACCAGCATTAATCCAAGAAAAGACCTTGAAATTTATTGATGAAAATAAAGAAAAACCTTTTTTCCTTTATGTACCTACAGTTCTTCCTCACGCCGAATTATCAGGTCCAGATGACAAATATTATCAGTTATATGCAGACAGGTTTGATGAAAAACCACATAAAGGAAATGACTATGGCGCACAAGCGACTGTTCCCGGTTACGCTTCGGTAGAAAAACCGCATGCCATGTATGCGAGTATGGTAAGCCGTATGGATGCTTATGTCGGTCAAATTGTTGATCGGTTACGCGAAAACAAGCTATTGGATAATACAATTATCATTTTCACGAGCGACAACGGATCGCACAAGGAAGGCGGAGCCGATCCCAATTTTTTCAATAGCTCTGGTGGGTTACGCGGCAACAAACGCGACCTCTATGAAGGTGGCATCAAGACCCCTTTCATTGTTTATTGGCATGGTAAAGTTGCCGAAGGGAAAACCTCAAACTACCTGGGTGCTTTTTGGGATATTATGCCGACGATGGTCGAGCTTGCCGGGACAAAAAAACCGCATTATACAGACGGAATTTCATTTTTACCAACGCTGCTAGGTAAAAACAAGCAACAAAAACAGCACCAATACCTGTACTGGGAATTTCATGAAGATGGGGGGCGTCAAGCCCTGCGCCAAGGAGATTGGAAACTTATCTTACAAAAAGTGACAAGTAGCCAACCTACAGCCGAGCTATATAATCTCAAACAAGATCCAAAAGAACAACACAATATTGCCCAGGAAAACCCAAAGAAAGTAAAAGAATTACGTCAGCTGATTGAAAAAGCGCATGTCGAAAGTGGTATTTTCCCATTGACAAGTGTAAACACGCACAAAAAATAAAACTAAGGTTTGGGGAGTAGCTAACTGCGTGTTATTCCCCAAAAAACGATTAAAATTCCTGAAAGTATAGCAGCAGGAAAAAGATACCAAGAAATAGAAATGATTGACTTCCGATAGAGGCACACAAAAGATCCTAGTCCAACGAAGAACTAGGATCGCATAGTTAAAGAATTACCGCCAACAGATGCCACTTATCGATGAATCGTTTGCTTATTATCCCAACTGAGGGTCAGTTTTCGAATGATTACCTGTTTCTACACGCCCCGCAAACTGGCGTACAAATTTGGTTCCCTCCACGTGCAGCGTCACATCATACCAACCATGGGTTTTATGAGATTCCACAATCCACTTCGTAGATTTCCCTGCCGCAAGTACAATAGATTTCTTCCAGGTGCTGTAAGCATTATCTTCTACATGTACTTGAAATGATTTTTTCCCTTTGTTATGGACCTCCAGTACAAGATTACCCGTCAAAAGACCTTTCTTCCCTATTTCATAGGTCGCTCCAACAGATAAGGGTTCCTCCTGTCCTTTAAATCCGCGCATAAAACCATTAGGTCCGTACACCGTCAAATCGTAAAGGTGATCTTTAAAGTCCGCCAAGTTCCAGTCAAAGCTTAGTTCCTGACCAGCGACAACTGCAAATGGCCAAAATTTCACTCCGTCTTTATAACTCGGGCCACTATAGACATTAAATGGGCTATTTAGCGATTTACTACCAAATACCTTATTGCCAACTTCTAGTGTCAGATGAATCTGATTGTGTTCCTTAGCAAAAGAGTCTTTGACATAAAGCTCGTACGCCAGAGCGCTGGAGTTTTTCTGACCTTTCTCCTGTCTTGCCAGTAAAGTGGAATGACCTTTAGACCGCAATCCTGCGGCATCCTCTTTCGACCAAACATGAAAATTATTAGGTAGTGGTTTCGATTTTGCCTGATCAATCGCGTAAATCTGCTGATTCCGATCAAGGAAAGGCAAATCAACAGCATTCGCTCCCTCAGCTTTCCGAAATATCGATGTCAAATCACCTGTGATGGCCCGGCGCCAAGAGCTGATGTTCTCCTCTTTCACTTGCTTGCCCAACTTTTTCTCAAAGAAATGCTCCATAAACTGAATCGTCGATGTGATATCGCAAATCTCCGAATTGACCCAACCGCCTTTTGACCAAGGTGACGCCACAATCAAAGGTACGCGGTAACCGAGCCCCACTGGGCCTTCCGTTGCATTATCTTTTTCTTCACCGTCGGCAAGCTCCTGTGCTAAACTCACATATTCACCACTATAATCTAATTCTGGCGAAGTCTTTCCTGAATGGCTATCTGCCGGGTTAGGTGCTACAAAAGGAGGAATATGGTCAAAATAACCATCATTCTCATCATAGTTCAGAATAAAAATAGTCTTCTTCCAGATTTCGGGATTCTCTGTCAGAATATTCAAAAGCTCCGATACATACCAAGCTCCATACATAGGGGCGCTCGGATGATCTGAGAAGCTTTGTGGTGCTACAAGCCAAGACACTGCGGGTAACTTCCCAGATTTCACATCATGTCTAAATTGGTGTAAAACATCTCCCTTAGGAACAGTAATCTTTTCACCTTCATGTGTCACTACGCTTGTCTCACGATAGAAAGAATCACTCTCATTCGTTTGAAAAGCGCGTTCATGCAAGGCACGCTGTTCTTTAGGAAGCTGCTGAAAAGCATGATCCGTAAGACGTGCCAAATGTTTTTGATAGCTATTCAGCTGCTCCTGCTTCTGCTTGAGTTTATTCTGTGTTTTCTGGACACTCTCAGAGCTATTATTCGCTAATGCTTTTTCAAGTTCCTGAATCTCCGCTGGTAATTCTGCCACACGTTTACGCATAAAATCAAGATGGCTTTTCTTGAATTCAATATGATATTGTGCAAACCATTCCAAATTATTGTCTGTAAAATTTCCCAACAGATCCTCACCGTCTAAGCCGCTTTCTATGCTGACTTCATTTTGGTAGACTTTCCAGGAGATCCCTGCTTCTTCCAAGCGCTCAGGAAAAGTTTTCCAATGTGCCCAACGGTTAAAATAGATATCTGAATTCCGCACCAATGGTTTAGCCCCCTTATGTGGCACACAGGTTCCAGTCCAGAAAAAATGTCTATTGGTTGTTGTACCTGTAATAGATGAACAGAAATGCTGGTCACAGATTGTAAAAGCATCAGCTAATGCATAATAAAAAGGGATATCCTCGCGTGTATAATAACCCATTGTTAGCGGGATCTCTTTCAGAACCTTTCCTCCTGGCCGTTTTGCTTCGATCCAGTTATCGTGTTTACCCTGATTGCGGGCGGCCATCTGGTTTTCCCAGGAATGCGGTAAATTGCCGGTCCACGCAGCATTCGAGTTTTTGATATCCAGTCGAAACGGCGAATAGGTCTTACCTGCAGCCGACGACTGCAACCACACCGGATTACCATTAGGCAATTTAATCGCCCGTGGATCATTGAATCCCCGAACCCCACGAAGTGTTCCAAAACTATGATCAAAAGAACGATTCTCTTGCATCAATAATACAATATGTTCGGCATCTAAAAAGGTACTTCCTGTTATAGGTTCAATCGCCAATGCACGCTGTATGGCATCTGGCATAGCACTCTGTAAGCCAAAAACACCAGCTAACAAGGAAGCCTTCTTGATAAAATCTCTTCTGCTATCCATAAATAAATTTGTTATCTCTCTACTAAATTCAATGGTTTAAAGCGAATATATCCATTCGCTGTCGTTTTTAATGTAACGTTTTTAACAACAATCCCCGCAAACGATTGATCTCATTTGCGGGGATTGTTTTTTTTTGAAGGACTTATTTCAAAAGCCACATCAATTGGTTGATCTCATCATTGCCTTTATATTGGCGCTGCATTGCCTCGTCCAAATTTGCAGAATTATAATTGTACTCTAATGATGGGTAACGCCACCGCATCGGTATTTTATCCGGTGCGACTGAATTCAAACTTGATGTTGGATTGATCTTCCATTTAGGATAGCCCGTTCTTCTATAATCATAATATGGAGTCATACGTCCCTGCAAGTAACTGGCTAAATATTTTTGTGTCATAATAGCCTCCAGTTGTGCTTCAAGTACGACCGGAAATTGACTTCCATAGGTTGCTACTGCTGTATTGATGTAGTTGGCATCCAATGGCATATTATGGGTATATTGAGCCGTATTCGGCGTATTATCCGCAATAAATTTCATTGCGGCTTCAATTCCTTTCTTATACCAATTAACGGACGATTCGGCAACCCAGCCCCGTGCGGCAGCTTCAGCTATCACAAAACATAGATGTGCATAACTGTATTGTTGTGTTGGTTCACCACTAACTAGTTCCGTATAACGGTCATTCAATTTAGAATAATCATTTTTCTTCTTTAACTCAGCAATTTCACTAAAGGAAAGAGAAGGATCTGTCCCTATGTAAGCGCTAAAATCATTAGATTGTTTGCCGTTTGTGATCTGTAATGCGGAAGGATTCGCATAATAAAATAATCTTCTATCTTGATATTGTTTCAATCGGTCAATAACCTCTGTCGAAACAATAGGATAAATAACAAAGCTATTACTAATCTTATAAAAAGGATAAGTTTGGCTGGCTTTGTCCTCATGAACGACCTGAAAATTATCTGCATTACTACCAAAGATCGGTTTACTGGTCAAGATTGATTTAAAACGATCTTTTATCTTTAGATCGGCATCACTTTCTTTTTTGCTTAATTGAATAAGAACATTTAATGCAAAGCTGTTTACCAATTTGCGCCATTTCGTGACATCTCCAGCGAACAATGGATCACCATCAAATTTTTCACCTTCCGAAAAGAGCTTATCTGCAAGCTCCAACTCGTTCAAAATACCCAGAAAAACATCTTTTTGAGTATCATATTTAGGGAAATAAACCTTATCCGTTTCCCCTTTTAATGCATCTTTATAGGGAATATCTCCAACACTCATTGTCCCCTCGTAAAACTTCATGGCACGCGCAAAATACATCAGACCATTATACGAGTTCTTGAGTTTTTCACTTGTTGCAAACTCTCCCATAAAATGAGCATCATTGATCGAAGTCATCGAGATATCCCATTCGCCGAGGCTATTGTATTGATATCCCTCTGTTAATTCTGTCCAAGCAATCTCTTTGGTAAGCATATAAGGCTGCATAAAACCTTTAGTTGAGGACTGGCGTGCCAAATTTAATATTATACGAGTAGCCAACATGGAAGGTTTAACAACCGATGGTGTCTCAGGATTGGTATTGATCTCATCAAATTTGGAACAACTTGTCGACATCACCAAAGTACCAAGGGTGATATACGTCAATAATCTTTTCATGTTCATATTTGTCATGTAATTTTTAAAAAGTAAGGTTAATATTGAAACCAATGTAACGCATCGATGGTGAACTTAAATCTTCAGAACCAACATCTGGATCTGAGAAACGGAACTCTTTGGTCCACAACAATAAATTTTGCCCAGTCACACCGACACTGGCGCGTTTCGCTTTAAACTTCGAAGCGATCTTATCGGGCATTCGGTAACTAAGCGACAATTCACGAAGTTTAATGAATGTTTCGTCCCAATAATTCCATCGGCCTGAATAGGCTCGTTTGTAATACCCCTCATATGAAACCACTTTATCATTTGGAGCAAATACACGCGTATCCTCTGTAATCTGACCGTATTTATCATAGGTCACACTACCGGAAACAATTTTCACACCCGGAGCGATAAAGGTTTTATTGCCATTAACCACTTCCTCATAACGGTATGGTGTATCTGAATCAGGATGAGAACCTGTCTGCCATAAACGACCATTCATTGTTGAGTAGGACATCCCTTTAATTCGACCATCTAGGCTAAAACCAAATGAGAAGTCTCTATAACGAAACTGATTTGAAAAACCCCAAAACCATTTTGGCGCAGTATATCCTATTAATTGATTGGCATACTGAGCTGAAATTGGCATCCCAGAACTATTTAGTATCATCTGTCCATCCGGAGAACGCTCCCAGTCCTTATATTCGATATAATCGGCCCGCAATCCTTCCTTAACATATAATGCATCTTTTGAATATTGAGGATCCAACTTGTGGAAATAGCGCATGTTCTGAGAAAGGTTCATCGTAATATCCCACTGGAAATTTTCACGCTTAATCGGTGTACCTCCCAATGTGATTTCATGCCCTTTAGTCATTTCCTCTTCCTTTGTATTTATCAAACGCTCCTCAAATCCGGTAGTTTTTGAAATCTTAGCTTTGACAATCTGATTGTGTAATAAGCGATAGTAGCGGGTATAATTACCATACAACCGATTGTTCAATACCGCAAAATCAAACCCGAACTCCGTCAAATCACGTTGCGTAGGTGAAATCGAATAGTCTTTGATAATATTCGGATAGGAGGCTGTTGGCAGGCCATTCCAAACATTGCTTGTTACCGTAAAAGTTGAATTTATCTCATATGGATTCAGTACAGATTTTGTAATAGCCCAAGATCCCCGTACTTTGAACATGTCCAACCAGAGAGGCTTTGATGGAAGTAGGTCCGTAACAACAACACTTCCTGAAACTGAAGGATAAAAATAAGAGCGATGATCCTTCGTTAACGTTGATACCCAATCATTACGTCCAGTAGCTTCCAAAAAGATCGCATTTCGCCAAGACAAAGAAATACGTCCATAAAGGCCATTCCGCATTTCTTTAACACGGGACTCAACCGCTTTCGCCGGATCGATTGAATTCCGTAATGAATAAAATCCTGGAATTGACAAACCGTTAACTGTATTCGCGATCAAATTATTATCCTTGCTGTAGAAAATAGACCCCCCTAATAATCCATCAACTCCCCAATCGCCAAAATTTTTCTTGGCAGTAAAAATCGCATCATTCGTCGTCGCAAAGCCATCATAATCGGCTTTCATATACTTCCCTTTACTATCAAATCCACCAAAATCTTCAAATCCACCCCGTGTTCCATATATTCCGATCGGATTTTGCTGAGTCCTTGACTTGCCATAATAATCATAACCAGATCGCACCATGAATTTCGCCCAATCGTTAACCTTATAATTCAAGGTAACAGCAGCATTCACCTTATTGACTAATTCGGGAGTAGTTTTTTCGTGCGCGATCAAGTATGGATTGTCATACCATCCTTTATACATCCAATTTTGAGACTGGTCTTTCACCAGCCAATAGTCTTTGTAATCTTTCAAATTATATTCAGGGCCGGTCCACACTAAGATATTATAGATGTATCCTTGATCATTATAGCCAGAACCAAAATTATTAGAGGAAGAACTTCGGTTATACCCAAGCCTAGTTTCCAAGTCAAATTTCTCACTGATCTTGGTTGTTCCTGTCACCGAAATATTTGTCAGGTTCAACTTTTGATTGGGATACTGTCCTTTATTATAAATATGATTAATGGATGTTCTTATGCTTCCATGGTCCCCTTGATTCGTAAAGCTGACTGTATTGTTGGTGATGAAGCCTGGTTCCAAAAAGTTTTTAAAATTGTCCTTACCCTTTGACGTAAGCTCACTTACTTCATACTGTTTGCTAATTGGATTCCATTGTTCGGCAGTTCGGCCAATATCCAACTTATCCCCCCAGACATAATCATCATTGTTAAATTTTCCGGACTCGCCTGAAGAATAGCTATGCTGTACCTCAGGCAACGCAAGATAGCCTGAAAAGAACATATTATTGGTATTCACCGTAATCTCTGTTCCTTTCTCTGCTAGACCTTTTTTGGTCGTGATCATGATTGCTCCTCCTTGTCCCTTACTTCCATAAAGGGCGGTAGCGGTAGCTCCTTTCAAGACCGTCATATCCTGGATATTGTCGACAGGGACATCCCTTAGGTCCATATTTTCGTAAGCCACGCCATCAATGACCAAAATAGGGGTCAGTCCACGTACTTCGATTTGTGGTGTTTTGTTAAATTCTGTACTATTCATAACACGTACACCGGAAATACGTCCAGTCAAAGTCGTTCCGACATCTACTCCTTTCACACGAGTCAAATCTTCTCCCTTCACACTTTGAGTTGAATACCCCAAAGCCCTTTGCTCCCTTTTTATTCCCAACGCTGTAACAACAACCTCTTCCAATGCTTCGGAAGATTTGGCTAGTTTAATAGTCCCTGCTTGTGTCGACAAAATTTCAACACTTTCATACCCTATATAGGAAATCTGGAGGATCGCATCGTCAGCAGTATCTGGCAGTTTGAAGACACCGCTTCCGTCGGTAGTTACAGCAATGGCAGTCCCTTTAACCCGTACCGTCACACCAACGATAGGCTGCCCCGTTTCTTGATCGACAACCTTTCCTCGGATCTCTTTGGCGGCGTTAGAAACTGGCTTGTCGTTTTTCACCTTAGTATCGTTGCCAGTTTTTCTCGATATCACATAGAGCTTCTCATCAATTTTTTTGACCTCAAGATTTCCGTCTGAAATTGTCTGGATAAATTGAACAATTTGTTCCTTTTTCAATTTATCAAGGTCAGCGGCTTCATTGATCTTTTGGTTCGAGATCGAAGCGTCATAACCAAATTTGACGTTGAATTTCTGTTCCATTCGCGTGAGGATTTTCCCGATTCCTTCACTGGTTGAAAATTGTGAGGCCATGGTCTGAAGTGCGAGCGACTGAAAGAGCAGCGCACTTCCCATAAGTTTTAAATAGTAATTGGTTCTTTTCATAAATTACTTTTTATGGATAATTGTTTGATTAAATGCAGTATTAAGCATCTTGAGAGATTTTTCCAAATCGCTAGCCGGTAGATAACCGGTATAGCTTTCAGTCCGGAAAGAATCGATTAATTCGAGATGACTGTCAGGATAAAGATTATTTAGATCGGCTACGATCTGCGTGAGTGGAACTTGATTAAATGACAAAAGATCACTTTTCCAGTTCGATGCAGTGCTCGTATCCGCTTTGGATACATCAAATTGCTTGTGTTGCTTATCATAGGCGACTTTCTCACCGGGACTAACAACAGAATATTGTCCGGCACGTGAGACCCGTACTTTACCATGATTCAACACCAGGCTGCTACGTCCTTCAGAACAATTTAAATTAAATGCTGTACCCAATACACGTACATCAAAGTCGCCAGAACTGGCAATAACAAAAGGTTGCTCCGGGTTCCTCGCTACCTCAAAAAATGCTTCCCCAGAAAGCTTTATCCGACGTAAACTGTCTGTATCGAAATCTGACAACAATTCAATCTCTGCCCCTTGTCGAAGAGACACATGTGTACCATCTGGTAATACAAGGCGCTTAACAAATTTTGTCGGATTGGAATAATGAACAATTTCAGAAGCTGTCGTCCCATGTTGTTCCTTAACTTTAAATTGGAATAGGCAGGCAAGACCGATCAACAGTAAACAGGCGGCGGCAGAAATGACAGACCAACGCCTTTTCCAAATAGGTATTACTGGCTGAGTCAACGAGGTCCCTGTAATCGTAAAGAAGATATCCTCGGAAGTTGTTTTATTTAGTTCACAATCGCGATCGTCCAGCGCAACGACTTCCTCCACACCTGGAAGTTCATCCCTGTCACAAGATGTCAGTAAATCAAGAAATATGGCGTTTTCCTCGGAACTAAGTTCTCCCTTAAGGAATTTTTTATATAAAGCAGCTATTTTGGAATTCATCATCTATACCCATCTTTAAATACATATACGTACCTGGATGACCGGAAGACGATGCGGCTCTAAAAAATATTTAAAAAAATCAATAGGGCTATTGAAATCTCAAAATGATCAATAATATATTGCCGAACGAATTTGTTGCCTTTAACCAATTGATCACGGACGGTATTAACGGAAATCCCAAGCCTATCTGCAATTTCCTGATTATCCAAAAACTCTTCTTTACTCAAAAGAAAAATTTCTAGTCGCGCTTTTGGAAGTTTTGAAATGGCCTCACGATAAACTCGCTCCAAATCTTTAAACCGAATAGTTTCCTCATTCGAATTGTCTACCAATTTGGTCTGATCGATATCTGTAACCTGAAATTGGAATCTGACCTTTTGTTTCCGCAATTCGTCAAACACAAGGTTTCGGGCAATCGTATAGAGGTAAGACTGCGGATTTTTATTTCCGTCTAATTCCGCCCATTTTTTCCAAATTCGGGAGAATGTTTCCTGGACTAAATCCGCAGCAGCTGGTTCTTCTTTCAGATGTAAATAAGCATATTTATACACTTTGTCCTTATACAACAAAAAGAAAGTTTTAAAATCCAGGGCATTATTATTTTCAATAGGCATCCTTCATCACATATAATTGATCCTACAAGTTTAGTGAGAATTTTTTAAAATATGCCCATGAAATGCATAGGATGTGCGGCATGTAAGCTCAAGCAATATAAGTGGTAACAATTTAATTATAATGAATTTATATTAAATTAATACTAGTATCATGGGATTTTCGATCAACAAAATAATGGCCAGAAGACCGCGCAATCTTATACAGCAAAGAATTGCCTGACTTAAATACATAAAAAAGTTCCATTGCAGGTAGGCAATGGAACTTTTTATGTATTCCTATATTTCTTTAGTCGACTACACAAGTTATTTTAACAACGGAAATGGTCCCAAAAAATAAGTTCCTCGCTTATAGAAACGGAGAAAGAAATCAAGCACCGCATCGTCCACTGGAAAGAAGAACTGTTTATCCACCTCCGCCTTAAATAGATTAACATAGTACTTCGGCAACTCGCTTGGGAAAAAATCTTCAACCAAAAGATTCAAAAAATACCGTGCATAAGGTACCTCACTTTGATCATCTTTCTCTACAAAGTTGTTATTCTTTAATGGAAAAAATTCCGCTATACCGCCAAAAACTTCTAAACCCGTTTTTGGATTAAAGAATACCGTAACTTGGGCATCTTCCGTAAGATCCAAATTTGATTCTGGAAGTGGAGATTCTTCTTTGCTCGGATATTTTTGCTGATACTTCTTAAAGAAATCTGTTGCAAATTCCTTCACTTCTTTTCCTTCCATAAACGCAACAGCCGCCTTATGTTCTGACTGGAACAATTTGCCCATATCTTTCAGCTGCTTTTCCGTTTTCTTCAAGCTCTTATCCTTACCATTCAAGGCCTCAATGCGATAAGTCATCTCATACTGCTCCGGTAAATCAAAATTTACCTCGTCGGTATTCACAACGGTCATGATTCCAGAGAGATTCCAAGCATCTTTCCATGGCACAATTTCCATATAGAAAGATAAGGTTTCCGTAGGTTCAACAAATTGCTGTATAGAGTCCTTAAAGATTTTAAATGCTGTCTTTGTACCGATATGTTTTACATGCACATAAAGCTCGTCCGCTTTTACATATTCAAAAAAACTATTAATACGATTACCTAAAGTTTTGACAATACCATATAGCGCATGTTCTTTGCCAACCACCTCAGCTACAAATTCAGATGCCTTCAATGCAAACAGATGCAGTCTGTAATTATTGAAATGGTTATCTCGAACGCGATAGATCATCTGTTGTAACTGATTCTGATCGTGTTGATATCGCCCTATCTCCGCAACTTGCATCAAATGATTGAGATTGGTGTTATATTCACCCGCTGTCAGGTAATTTGTGGCAACAAGCTTTTCAATAAAATTACGGACTTCAAAATAGTTCGCCCCTTCGTCCAAAACATATTCTAGTTTTAACTTTTCATTTTCAGGAGCAACTTCATAATGTTCTTCCAAGATCGAATAGGCCAAATCTGTAACCAATTGGATCAAACGACCACGGGGATCAATAAATAAATGTGGATTACGTTCACTGAAAAATAACCAGGTCAATACAGCTATATCTTCACTATTAATATCCTCAGCATAATAATCCGTTAGGTCATTATCATTATAAAAAGGCAAAAGTTGATTGTATAGTTCTGTATGGATCGTTCTAAAAGCAGCAAAAATTCCTGTTTTCGCAATAACGTCTTCTAAGTAACACGTTAGATAGATACTCAATGTCTTTAAAGCATCGGTATGGATGAGATCATTTGTCTCTTGCTCCTCAAACCATAGTGTAGATAAACTATCATTGATTTCATTTGCAACGCGTAAGTAATAACTATCTATTTCGTTTGTTTTTTGATAAGTATGGTGTGCTATCCAGTCTTGAATAAAAATTCTGTTTCCTCTCATATGAAAAATGCTAAAACCAAAAGTAGCCAAATTTTCGAAATATCCATACGGGCAAAACACAAACGCGGACGAAAATAATCTACATAAGTTAAAGCAACCGCAAACAGCAAATAACACCCAAGAACCCCTCGTGAAATTTTAAAATACGTCCTTACTGCGAAGCAGACTAACTGGACTAAAAGCAGGCGGTATCTGCCAGGAAAGATAAAATTATCACAAAAAAAGAGATACCTAAAAAGGTATCTCTTTTTCCAATGAATATATTTTGATGCTAGCCGGTAGCGATCACATTCTTATTACTTCCCAAATGGTCTTGCAATGACAGATTCAATATGGTACATGTTTTGAGTAAATCACGTACAGGATATTTAGCCACCACATCTTCCAAAGCGGCCAAATGGCGTTCATGATGTGCGTCTGACCCCACAAAATCATACATCCCAGATTTAATCATCGTCAAAGCTGCCGATTTCACCTCAACACCATAATACCGACTGATAGACAACAAGTTTAGCTGCAACATGCAACCGGCATCCTTAATCTGTTTATACATATTAAAGTTATAATGGTAATAATTATAACGTTCTGGATGCGCTAAAATAGGTTGATAACCGAGATTTTGTATATCCAATATCGTTTGAAATAGCGCTTTGGATTCTTGTAAATAGGACATCTCTATAAGCACATAACCACCGGGCATAACACAGAGTTCATTTGATCCGACGAGATTCACGATCCCGTCATCAATCATATGTTCAGCTGCAGCATGAATTTCCGGCATATTAGGCAGCCCAACCATACCAGCTAGTAATTTGTCCTTAGCAGCATCAATCGTACGAATCGAATTTGGATGTACACCATCCATAATATGCGGTGTACAGATAAATTTCTCGAAGCCCATTCGGCCAAGCCCTTTCAACAATACTAATGATTGTTCAATTGATTGACTTCCATCATCAATTCCAGGAAGGATATGGTTATGCATATCCACCTCCAAGAAGGCCAATTTACCGACAACCTTTACTTTTGATTCCTGAGTTTTGTTTCCAAACAATTTTGAAAATATCCCCATACCGTGATGTATAAATCGTTTTTTAGTCTATTTACTTAATTCATTAAACGTCAAAATTACCACAAACAAGCCAAACGATCTTAATATTATTTTAACATTATAAAAATATAACCATAATATTACAAAAGAAAACCAAACAATAGTGCAATAAAATTGTTCAGCACCCTCCTTTAGTTACTTTTTATTTAATTCCGCCAAAATTTGATCGAGTAAATAACTGATCGCACCATCACTGGTCTGCGGCAATCTTGTCGACATTTCAACCTCAGCACGGTTACCAACCACACCTTTGGAAGTAATTGCGGTACTGCCATATTGATTGAGTTGCGCCAGTGTTCCTTCCCATTGTTTATCAGGTGCAACCCCCATTTCCTTTAACATTGTCGGTAACTTTTGTAGGTCAATAGCCGCAGACATCTTGTTTTGCTTCATCAGTTTTACAAAATCTTTATTTCCCGGAGCATTCATCTTATTCTGACGGATATCATTTAGAGACGATGAATCATTACTGACCATTACAAGGTCTTCTTTCAAGAGAACATACATTGGAAAATCCTTGGCTTTCTGTTTTGAAAACGAATAAATACCGTCATAGACCTGCCCAACTTGCTTTGAAACAGCCATGTCCAAGCCTTTTTTTATCAGACGTTGATCCTTTGATGTGAACATCCAAATAAATACTGGAAGTGTTTCTTCCTTCGTCTTTTTCACTTCGGTTGCATTGTAATCATCGTCGTAGGTGTAATCGATATAGTCTTTTTTGAACTTCCGAAGACCGTTCACGACAACCAAATGGTCTCCTGGCATCACCTGGGCAATGGCCTTTTCATCTAGCGCTATTTCAAGAGCCATCAGCCCCCATTCTACGACATCCTGTTGAGGCCCCAATAAACCGCTATAATATTTTGCCATATAAGCAGGCATCTCTCTCAGATAAGCCTCCGAATTAATATTCACATTAAAAAAACCTAAGGTTTTATCCGTTAAATATTTACTGAACTTCGAATTAGGTTTGCGCGCATACATTCTTTTGGTCATCTCAGCAAGAGCCTTATCTAAACCCACAGATCCATTTAATTTCAGCACATTTCCCTCTTGCACTAAATCCAATAGACCATCTTGATAACCAGTCTTGAACTTATCCAGTTTAATCCCCATGTAATAATAGGGAAGAGAGGTGGTATAAGGCAATAGACCACGATATAGATCCTCTACATGAGGAACATACAATCGAATAAGTCCCAGATTTTTTAGAACTTTCTCCTGATCTGAAATTGACAGGGACTTATGATTTCCTGAAAGCAAACGGGTAACCTCATTCAACAACCATTTATCGCGTAAGCCGTTACGAATAGAATCGTTTTTCCGATTTTGATCTTCATAGGCCGTATAAAGTGAATCATAATAACTAGGATCATGTATTTCTGCCGCTTCATCCATCGCAATATCAGCAACAGGTGGCAGTACTTCCGTAGCACCTACTATCGTATCAGGCTCCACAGCTATCGCAACCGGTGGGGATACCGGTACAGCTAGATTTTCATCCGCATCCCAGACTACGGCAACCGAATCCACAGCGGCTACAGTTGTATCTGCCCAAGCATCTTCGTCGTCGGCTGGACGTGCAACGTAATCCACCTTTTTGATTCCATAACGACTAGCGATCGAATCATTATCCAAAAAGGTGGTATTTGTCGTCGCCGAAATAAATCGAGCAATCCGATCGTTATACACCAACATACTGCCGGCTTTGAGACCTATGCTCGTATAACCATTGGCAAATGCCTGGGGTTCTCCCGCCTCATGAAGCAGTTTCTCAAATTGCCCCTTGTTGTTCAAGGAAAATATAAATTCCGTAAAACTGATACTATCGGTCTTTCTGGTATAAAAATAGGCCGTCTGGGATAGGTCTACTCCTAAATTTTTAATATCATTGCTCGCTGAAATTCCTGATTTTTCAAAAAAACCTGCTTTCTGAAGCAACTCGTTCAGCTTATTTGCATTAGCCATCTGTACAATATCTTTTACGTTAAAGGCCGCAATCATTTCTGCATCTTCAGGGATCTGTTTGATCAAGTCCTGCGCCTTTACACTTGTCCCAAAAGACAAACAGGCTAATCCTACCAGTATAAATTTTGATTTCATCTTATAAATAATTTTTCAGCTACACCCAACCTACGCTATAGAAGCGCTTTCAGCAACTAAATATGGCCCTGGTTTCACCAATGTTATTAGGTTATTTTGTTAATGTGATTTTATTTGCCAAACTCGATTTACCATATACCAAATCCATAAAAGGTAGCTTTAGCAAGACCCCTTTCTTATTTCCGGCAACCTTTGCCAGGCCATTTACCTGAGATGCTATCGGTTTTTCAAAACGAATAATCTGCGTATAGAATGCATCTGCAAACTGGCTCGTATTATCGCTTCCCAACTGATTGAATTTTGTCTTCCAGTCAGCAGAAGCCACAAATTTGCGTTCAAAAACATTGCTTGGTGCATTATAATAATAGCGGTTTGAATTCGATATCTTCGTTTTAAATCGATTTGCCAATATATCTGAAAAGGCATTCAACGATTCTATCTGACTAAAATCACATGAAATATTAACGATATAATTGGTAAAATCTGTGCTGTACTGTACATTAGAAATACCTTTAGTCTGCTTGAGCAGCTGAACAGCAGATCGAATTTCTTTCTCCATGTCGGCTTGAGAAGGGATCTGTATTCCCTTGATACTTTTCATCTTCATTAAAGAAGCTACCTTGGTCTTGCTTTTACTTAAATTCAATGTCGCTGCAATATGCCCAGAACCATTCGTTTTTAAGTCGATCTGCTCAACAAAATCAAAACAGCTCGATAATGTCAACGCCATTACAACGGCACAGATCATCGTATAAAATCTTTTCAATTTTCCTTTCACTTTAAGTACTTCTTCCATTACAACGTTGTAACGATTAATAATTTGTCAAATCAATATATGTTTTGACATGAACAGCAAACATTGTGCTATTTTTTTCCTATTGACAAATTTATTGAAAACGAGAATGCAGTTTACTACCTGATTTCAGGGAAAAATGAAGAAAACCAATGCAATGCTATTACTCCTTCACAAAGGAATTAAAACCGCTATCCTTAGCCCATTGGAGCGAATTATAATAGGGATGTATCCACTTATTTAAATCATTAGGGACGTAACAGGACAGTCCAGAAAATCGCAAAATGGGTTTACCTAGAAAAGTTGCCGTATTCGCCTTATAGATAACCAATTTCGAAACTGTAGCCTCGATAGCGGTAGTCTCAGTCGGCAACATATTCTGATGTACAAAATCAAGAAAATCAAAGCCAGCCGATAAGGATTTTTCATCAAAATCCAATCGCTGTAAGTTATCGCGATAGATCCCTGTGAGCGGGGCTCTGGTCAGTGCGACGTGAACGTTCTTTGCAAGATCCGACCAATAGGCATTATTGACCACAGAAATAGTCGCAGATCGATAGAGTCCTGTCAACTGATTATAAAAATTAAAATACGTTGTCGCAGTAGATATCAGCCCTCGTTCAAGATCAGGGTCGATCAAGTGTTTCAAGACCAAATGATAAGGCATACTGGTTGAAAGCACTTCTGCTGGAGAAGCTATCGTATATTTCGCTTTATCCCGAAGTTCATATAATACTTCGACACTTGCCATGGAACAGGCGTCAAATAGGAGAAAATCAAGCCCAGAAGGAATGATCGACTGCAAATCTCGCAACTCCGTTTTGTTTCCCCGATCTTCATTAAACTACATTAACTTGACCCCAACATTCGGCAGCCAATTTGTTGCATGTGACCACAGAACCAGACCTGATGGACGATTACCAACATATCCTTTCATCGTCTGCAGGATTTGCTTCATCACTACTGGATTCGCTGAATCTTGATCCCCATAAGATTTGATGACCGTACTCTTTATTTCCGGGCTCTGGTCAGCAACAATTTTATAAATTTTAGGTGTAGAACCTGCCAAAGTCGCATACACATATACATCTGCATCTAATCCAACCATTCCCTCTTCCATTGCATTAATACTATTGTAAGCATCTGAAACCAAGTTATTATTGGCCCCAATATAAACCAACACAACTCTGCTATCTTTCTCTATCGCAGTATCTTTTTTGTCATTGCAACTATTTAACAGCATAACAATTGGCATGCAAAACACCAAAAATATTCTAAACCAGATGGGATTCATCAAAACACAATTAAAATCGCAACAAATATACCTAAAAATCAAACTGATACATCAACCAAACATTTAATTACACAAAAGAATATAAAAGCTTCACTTTAATTTAACTTAACTTAAGTATTTTTGTCATTACTTTATTAACAAACACTAACTATCAATATGATTAACAAGATCATAACTATTCGAAGACAGAATATGTTGCGAATAGCTTATTTTATGATTGCATTGCTTACATTTAATTCATGTCAGAAAACTGAATCTCGAATTGAGCAGGCTGCAGTACAATTTACCCCAACTATTGTCGGTCAAATCAACACAAAAGCTACCGGAACTTCCTGGGACCAGAATGACCAAATCGGAGTATTTATGTTCAAATCTGGCCAGCCCCTGGAAGCAGCTTCCATTGTTGATCAGGTCAAAAATCAGTTATTTACTTTCAATGGCTCACTATTCCAAAGTGCCCGCCCAATCTTCCTATCTGCTGAAAAAGTAGATTTTATAGCCTATCATCCTTATAAATCCCTTACAGATTTTCAATATCCAATTGATTTAAGTGATCAGTCTAATCCCACAGCTTTAGATCTGATGTACGCAAACAATGCTAAAAACATCGACAAGAGTAACAATACGGTCCCCCTTATTTTCGTACGTCAATTGAGTAAAGTCAGCATTAATCTATCCATTACCAATACAGCCGCATTGGAAGCAAACCAGATTACCGTAAAAATGCCGTCCATAAGCACGCAAGGAGGATTTGACTTAACAACAGGAAAATTGACGGTCAATTCGACGGAGAAAAAAGATGTTCAAGGAAAAGTATCAGTAAATGCCAATAAAACGGCTCGCATAGAATTTATACTACTCCCTGATGAAGACATTACAGGAAAAGCTATTAAGTTTATGGCCGCTAATGGAGATACCTATACCTGGACAATCCCGCAAAATCAGAATTTAAAAAATTTAATAGCTGGAAATCAATATAGCTTCGATATTAAAATCGACAATGGCAAGCCAAGTGGTGGAATCGGTGATTCACAAGCTTATTTGGAAATCCCAAAAATGAGTAACCTAGGCAATGACGAGGTATTTATTCAACATTTTATGCCTGATGCAAGCGACAGTAGGAATTACGCGATGCTCTATGATAAAAAGTTAAAAATGGCTTATTGGGTAGCCTATCCATTATACAGCAGCATCCTTGGATCAGGCAATCGTACAGATGCATGGGGATATGATCCGCAAGTATCTACTGCGTTTCAACCCAATCTATTTAAAGGTTTCCAGCCAACAGGCTATGACAGAGGTCACCAGTTACCAAGTGCAGACCGCAACTTAAATACAACCCAAAATAAAACAACGTTTTATTTTACCAACATGACAGCTCAGGTATCTCGACTTAACCAAGGAATTTGGGCAAACCTGGAAACCAAAGTCAGAACATGGACGGCACAGTGCGATACAATGTATATTGTAACTGGTGCAATGCCTAAGACAAGCACAGATAGCCGCCTAGATTTTGCACAGGACAATGACGGAAAAGATATCGCCAAGCCAAAATACTATTTCAAAGCATTAGCCATGAAGAAAGGGTCCGAATATTATACCCTTGCTTATAAGATAAATAATGAAACCCCTCCTTCAGGAGTAACCTTCGAAAATTATAGATTAACCGTAAGCGATCTCGAAAAAGCAACTGGCTTCACATTTTTTCCTGATCTAAATGATACACAAAAAGGGAACATAAATACCTCCATTTGGAAATAATTAATAAACGATTTAGTCATATCAATTCAGTTTAATTATGAAAGTAAACCAACTTTTATTCCTAGCGACTGCGGCAGCTGCCGTAACGAGCTCCTGCCAAAAGGCACCTGTTTCAGAACAAGAAATCACCAAAGCGGTGACTTTTTCGTCAACAATCTCTAACCAAGTGACCACAAAGGCTGCTGGCGCAAATTGGGAAAGCAACGATGCAATCGGTGTTTTCATGAAAACCGGCAGCGGTTTAAGCAATGCATTAGCAAGCAACAAACAGTATGTAACGACAAGTGGAGACGGAAACTTCAAAGCGAATAGCACTACAGAAGAAATCAATTATCCAGCTGATGGCTCCAATGTAGATTTTATTGCCTACTACCCTTACCAAACAACAATCACAAACAACATTTATCCAGTTAATGTAGCTGATCAAACCCAACAAAATAAAATTGATCTGTTATACGCTAATAACGTAACTGGAGCCAACAAGAATAAGCCAAATGCGCAACTGCAATTTGGCCACAAACTCAGCAAAGTCGAATTGACTATTGCTGCAGGAACTGGTGTAAGCTCTTTAACTGGTCTTACCGTAACTTACAATGGATTTAATACTACAGCGAACTTCGACCTAGCAACAGGAACACTAGCTGCAGGTGCTAATCCAGCTGCCATCAAAGCAAAAACAACAGCAGGAACAACAACAACAGCGGCAGAGACTATCTTATTACCTGTAGCTAGCGTTGCCGGTGCAAAAGTTGAATTCAAAATTGGTAACGAGATCTATACCTGGACTTTACCATCATCAACAACTTACGAAGCGGGTAAAAAATACAGCTACAATATCACTTTACAAGAGCAGGCTGGAAACAATGCTGCTATTGTGGCTTCTGGCAATATTACAGACTGGACCGATGTACCGTCGGGTTCATACGTGATCGGTAAAGACGAAGATAACGACGGTACAACTGATCCTGTAGAACAAACATTGTATGAAGAGAATTTTGGTGAAACAACAGTCTCAAACATTAAGATTGCGTCATTCAACGGCTGGTCAAATACTTCTGTAACTTATGCAGATCAATTTGCTGTATCTGATATTCGCTACTTAAAAAGTGGAGAAAATCAAACAAATCACGTATGGCTACCTGCTAATAAGGAAGCTGAATTAGCGATCAGCAACATCAATACAGAAAAAGCTGCTAAATTGAAACTTACATTTGACATCGCAGCCAATGTATTCAATGCAGGTACGAAATTCGATGTAAAAGACTTGTCGATAGATCTAAATGGCCAAAAATTCAGCGCCATTTCCAAAGTATTGTCGAAAGACAATAATGATGCAAATATTTTTTACACGGTAGAAGTTGATCTTTCGGCGGCAACATCTGTTCCTGCTAGCTCCAAATTAACATTCTCAACGACAGCAACAAATAATACTGTTGGTATCCGTATTGACAATATTTCTCTTAAAGGCCAAAAATAAAATACAATAAAAACATTTTCAAATGCAACACATCTAAAATGTGTTGCATTTGTCATCTAAATACATTTCACTATTTAACCTCAAGCTATGTATAAAAAATACATACTTTTTGCCCTCTTATCTGCTGCCAGTACACCTATATTTGCCCAAAGGGCCAATGTACAGGGTATTGTCCGCAACCAAGTGAGCAAAGAACCTTTCTCCAATGTACGTCTCGTCTTTGAGAAAAATCAAAAGTCGGTCGTCACCGATTCCAAAGGGAACTTCAGTCTACCGAAGTTAAACTCGGGTGAGGAAACTATCCTGATCAAAGGTGGTAATATCCAGGAGATCAAAATTACCGTTCAGATCCCGGCCTCCGGCCTGCTCAAAATGGACGATATCTATGTCCTTCCAAGTACCGACAACGACAACATGGTACAACTAAGCATGGCTGCCGATGATCTATTGGATGATGACAACGAATCTTTCGACCAAAACATTGCAGCCAAGATTATCCTTTCTAACGACGTATACGTCAACAAAATTGGTTATCAGCTCTCTCAATTCCGTTTTCGCCTCCGCGGATACAACAACCGCTACGAACAAAAATACATCAACGGCGTACACTTCAACGACCAATTGCGCGGAGTCTTCAACTATGCTTCCATCGGTGCCATCAATGATTTGACCCGAAATGGAGACCAAGACAATGCTATGGACGCCTCGACCTTTACATTCGGCTCCATCGGCGGTTCCGAAAATATCAATATGCGCGCCAGCACCTTCGCCAAAGGAGCAAAAGCAACAGCCACATACACCAACCGCAATTACTATAGCCGGGGTATGCTGAGCTATTCAACGGGACTAATGGACAATGGCTGGGCATTTACAGGCTTAATCGGTGGTCGTTATGCAGACAAAGGAAATATTGAAGGTACATTTTACAAAAACTTCTCCTACGCACTTTCCATCGAAAAACAATTCCAGCAAGGCAAACATAGTTTATCACTGGTCACCTTTGGTTCACCGGTAGAGCGCGGCCAACAATCAGGTTCTTTCCAGGAAGCCTATGATCTCCTCGATAACAACCTATACAACCCCAATTGGGGCTACCAAGACGGAAAAATCAGGAACTCACGTATCGTCACTGCTTATGACCCTACCGCAATCCTTTCACATATCTGGAAAATCGATCCAAATACAAAACTAACGACAGGTATATCGCTGCACTATGGCAAGTATGCCAGTACAGCATTAAACTGGTACAACGGTCCGGATCCAAGACCCGACTATTACCGCAATTTGCCGAGTTATTTTACGGATTCCATCACAAATCAATACTACAGCAACCTTTGGCAATCGGCAAAAGTATCGCAAGTAGATTGGGACAATTTATACCTCGTCAACAAGCTCGAAAATAAAATCAACGATGGTGCAGCTATCTACATGTTGGAGAAACGCCATAGCGACCTATTGGAAAGCAGTTTCAATACAACACTCAACAAAACGATCAATGAGCATGCTAAATTGACGCTCGGTATCGGCGCCAAAGGATCACAATCCCAGCAATATAAAACTGTAGCGGATCTGCTGGGCGCTGAATATGTGCTGGATATTGACAAATTCTCTGAACGTGACTTTGGACAAAATACAGGTCAGAGCCAAAACGACTTGTTGAATCCCAACTTTATGGCACGCAAAGATGATATTTTTGGATATCGTTACAACATCAATATCAAGTCTGCGAATGCATGGCTACAAAACGAATACACGTATTCGAACATCGACTTTTTCTACGCTACACAGCTTTCTTACACCAGTTTTCAACGTGTAGGCTACATGAAAAATGGACGCTTCCCGACCAATTCTTATGGTAAAGGGCAAGAACACCACTTTTTTGACTATGCTTTCAAGGGGGGAATGACCTACAAATTCAATGGCCGCCACTTATTAAATGCAAAAATTAGCTATCAGACCAAAGCGCCATTGGCTAATGATGCTTATATCTCACCAAGGGTAAGTGACTTTACTTTTGAAGACCTCAAGAGTGCCAAGATATTCTCTACAGATATCAGTTATGTCTTCTCCCTGCCGAAACTAAATGGTCGTTTATCGGTCTTTCAGACCAACTTTACAGATCTCATCAGCCGACAAAGTTACTATAACGATGCCGCCCGTACCTTTATCAACCATGGTCTAAAAGATATGAACCAGGTTAATAGAGGGATAGAGCTCGGATTGACCTATAAAGTTGACAACAATTGGAGTATTGATCTCGCAGCCACAAAGGCTGAATACTATTACAGCAACAACCCAATGGGAGCACAAAACTCCGAAAATGGATTGATCAATAATGAACGCGAGATGGTGTACCTCAATAACTACTATGTTGGTGGAATGCCACAGACCGCAGGAACTTTAGGAGTCCGTTATTTCGTAAACTACTGGTTTTTTGGCGCTAATTTAAATTACGCTGGCGATATGTATCTATCGAAAGCTCCTCTTCGTCAGTTGGCATCTAACTACAGCACCATCAATCCTTACGATCCAGAGCTCGATAATGCTTATCATATCCTTACTGATCAAGAAAAGTTCAAAAATAGCGCAACAGTCGACCTATCAATCGGTAAAATTCTTTACCTGAAAAATCGCAATTCAATGAACTTCAATTTAGCGGTCAATAACGTCTTAAATAACAAAAACATCAGAACGGGAGGTTTCGAAAATGCACGTTTGGATATTACTGCAGCAAATAAGTTTGCATCCAAATATTATTACATGCAGGGAATCAACTGTTTTATGAACGTATCCTATAGATTTTAATCTCTACAATAATGAACAAAAAAAATATACAAGCGGTCTATACATCGATGCTATCGGTTATCTGTATTGGACTCATCTTATTTACAGGAGCCTGTAAGCGTGATCCTGAAGCCCCCCTATTGACTCAACCGATCTATGACGGGCCCAATGCCAACACAACGATAGCCGCATTGAAAGAAAAATATGCTAACATTACCGATCCAAAAGTAATCGATGAGGATCTGATCATTAAAGCACTGGTAACCGGAAACGACATTTCGGGTAATATCTACAAACAATTGTACATCCAGGATGAAACTGCTGCCATCAATCTAGGAGTCGACCAAAATAGCATGTACACAACTTTCCGCGCAGGTCAGGAAGTGTATATCAACTTAAAAGGCCTTTCCATGGTGAAATATGGCAGTGAACTACAGATCGGTTTCAGTGGAACAAATGCCAACCGTATCGCCTGGGAAATTTTCAAAGAGCATACCAAAGTAAACGGATGGCCCAATGCGGCCAATTTAACGCCATTGGAAGTTGATCTTTCTAAATTAGACGCTTCTATGGTCAACAAGTTGGTTATCATTAAAAATGTGCGTTTTAACAATGGTGGTGTCAATGCTTTCGCAGGTGGAACGGCGACTGTTAGCGAAGTAGTCAAAGATGCGAATGGCAAAACATTGGATGTCCGCAACAGTAACTTCTCCAGTTTTGCTAAAGATATTCTTCCTAAAGGGAATGGAGCATTAGTAGGAATATTGGGCCGTTACAATGGAGGCTGGCAGCTCTTCCTGCGCGATAAAACAGATGTGATTGACTTTGATGGAACTGACGCCGGAACAACACCAACTGACCCTGAAACCGGAGGAACAATTTTCAACGAGACATTTGGAAATGGTACCTACCCAAGTGGCAACCGTCCTAAAATTGCAGATTTCACCGATTTCGATATGAAAGCTCCCGTGACGTACAGCGAGGAAAGTGGTTCGGCAGATATTCGTACAGCGACAGGAATCAGTGCCTCAGTATGGCTTCCGGCAAACAAAGATATTACACTGAAAATCGCCGGAATACAAACAGCCAACAAAACGGATCTTACATTGAGCTACCAGCTTGTTCCTAATATTTACAATGTTGGTGAAGCGACCAACCTCAATGCTATGAAGGTGAAGGTCAACGGAACAACTTATACGATTCCAAGCACACCAGTAGCGATCAACTCAACAGATGACCGTAATAAATATTACACGGTCAGTATTCCAAACATTACACCCGCAGCGACAAGTACCGTCGAATTTATAATGACTGGCGCTGACAATGCATTTGGCTTCCGTTTAGATAATATTAAAATCGTAAGCGCAACTGGCGGAAACGGTTCTGGCAATACGATTATCGTTACTAAATAAATTAAAGATGAACTATAAACACATCAGCTGTATTTTTCTTCTCCTTTTATTTGTTGTACACACAAGTTTCGCACAAACCAACCGTCGGGTTTACCCCATCGCATTCTACAATTTGGAGAATCTATACGATCCTGTAAAAGATTCAACGATCAATGACGATGAGTTTACACCAAAGGGTGCCAATACATGGACAGAAGCTAAGTATCAGCAAAAAATAAAAAACATGGCACGAGTGATTCGTGCCATCGGTTCACCTAGTTCTAGTTTGGGTCCCATTGCTCTTGGGGTAGCCGAAATTGAGAACCGTCGGGTTTTGGAAGATCTTACACGAGATCCCCAGCTCCGTGAGCTGGGATTAAAGATCGTTCATCACGATTCTCCTGACCGTCGCGGTGTGGATGTTGGGTTCCTTTACAATCCGGAATTCTTCACGCCTTTTAATGACAAGGTTCATCCATTCAACCTACCAGAAAACCCAGGCTTTAAGACGAGAGATCAACTATTGGTATCCGGCACGATTGCTGGAGATACAGTACATATCATTGTCAATCACTGGCCTTCGCGTTATGGCAATAAATCTTCTGAACTTCGCGAATTTGCAGCAGGTATTACCAAAGGTATCTGTGATTCTCTATATCGTGAAAATCCCGAGGCCAAGATTATTATCATGGGCGATTTAAATGATGATCCCAAAGATAAAAGTGTAAAGGAAGTATTACAGGCCAAGAAAAATCCGCAGGATGTACCTGCGCAGGGCTTATATAATACCATGTGGACGTTTTACGATAAGGGAATTGGATCACTGGGCTATCAGGGACAATGGAATCTCTTTGATCAAATCATTATTTCCAGACCTTTATTGGACAACAAAAACAAGGGTTTACGTTTTGTCAAAGCTGAAATCTTCAATCGGGATTTTTTGGTGCAACAGGAAGGTCGAAACAAAGGTTATCCGCACCGAACATTTTCTGGAGGAGTATTTATCAATGGCTACTCAGATCACTTTCCAACATTGATCTATTTGGTAAAATAATATAAATGAAATCCGATTAACTCTTCTTAAGCGGAATTAAAGATAGGAGCTCGTTATAAATGAGCTCCTATTTTTTTTGATCTCCCCAAGTCTTCAGTAATCTTTTTATTATACACAAGATATAAACTACCATTTAATCTCATTATTATACCATAGTTCAATCGCAATTTTTACTAGATTTATCAGATGAAGCTTATACTATTTGATCTGGACGGAACACTGCTAGACACATTACAGGACCTCGGGGACAGCTGCAATGCTATTCTTGAACAACATGGATACCCAACGCATCCACTCGTTGCCTATAAGAAATTTGTAGGCAATGGCGTGCAGAAACTTATCGAAAGGGCATTACCCGAAGAAGCACGGACAGTAGAGACGATCACAGTCTTACTTGCAGCTTTTAAGACATATTATGAACAAAAACCTGTATCGCATACACGACCCTACACAGGGACTATACCGCTACTACAAGAACTGAAATCATTAGGCTATCTCATCTCGGTAGCATCAAATAAATACCATGAAGCGGTGATACCTTTGATGGCCGAATACTTTCCCGATATTTCATTTGATCTCGTTTTGGGGCATCGAACAGGTCGCCCCGCCAAGCCTGATCCCGATATTGTCTTCGACAGTATTCAAACACTCGGTGTTAACAAACAAGATTGCTTTTATGTAGGCGATTCATCCGTGGATATGGATACCGCCAATAATGCAGGGGTAACAGCTATCGGTGTTACTTGGGGCTTTCGGGAAGAGAACGAGTTAAGACAACACGGTGCACAGCATATTATCCACCATCCACAGGAACTGTTGGAAATTCTATAAAAGAAAAGCGGGACCTAAATCAACAATGATTTAAGTCCCGCTTTTTTCTCGTTCACTCCCAATGGTCTCGAGTTGCGCTCATATACATTTGAAATGCCGATGAGATCGCGAAAACCTTCGCGCGAATGCCAAGAATTACATTTTTGCATCCATGAGTTGATCACTCTGTCCTTTTGGCCTACCAAGCTTCATCTTTACAACAAAAGCTTTATCTGTCCTAAACGTTGCCGGAAGAACAACATCATAATATGTATTCTTATCAAGATCCAAACCAATATCGGAACGTTTAAGAGCTAATGATTGACCATTTTGCAATAAGACAGCCTCTACCGGAACCTCAGCTGAATTCTTCGGTACAGCAATGCGGACAATATTATTGACCGGTCGATTAAAGACAGTAAGATAGAGGTTGTCCTCTTTTTTGGTAAAATAACCCAATTTAGATGGAGCAAGTCCTGCATGTCTCACACCATAAACAGCTTCACCATTGATTTTGATCCAATCACCAATCTCTTTCGCCAATTTATCCTCTCCTGGATGCATCCGACCATTTCCATCCGGGCCAAAATTCAATACGAAATTCCCGTTCATCGACACACAATTCATCAACATATCGATCAAATCGTCGGATGTCTTTGTATAAATACCCGACCAATCTTTCATGTAACCCCAACCGTTAGGCGGGATGGTCATCACACAATCCCAGTCACGCCCCTCTAGCCATTCAAATTCTTTCGGCATTTTGCGTTCCCAGCCTTGCTCATAATCCCCCAGCATATCGCCATTCGAGTCGAAATGCCGTTTTCCAAATTCATCGTTTCGAAAACGGCTACCGATGATTAAGCCCGGATGTTTCTCACGGAGTTCCTTTTCCAGTTTATAGGTAAAATCATAGGACTGAATCCAGGACTGATCCCAGGTACCATCGAACCAAAACCCTTTTATCTGCGGATAGTTTTGAAGCAGCTCCAACAATTGGTTACGGGTATACTCCAAAAACTTATTGAATTTTGCCTTTTCTTCCGTTGTAGACGGCGCCTTACCCATATAGTTTGAATTATTCCATTCTAAGATCGAAAAATACAAAAACACATCTATCCCTTCAGCGGTGTAAGCGTCTACAACCTGCTTGACGATGTCTTTTTTATAAGGGCTTTTCTTAATGGTATAGTCAGTATACTTCGAAGGCCATAAGGCAAATCCATCGTGATGTTTGGTGGTAAAAATCAGGTATTTTGCCCCCATTTCTTTAGCCTGCTTAGCCCAAAGCTTTGCGTCAAATCCTTTGGGATTAAATTGCTTGTATAAATTATCATAGGTGTTTTTCCAGTCCTTTGGTGCAGTAGGTCCACTCCAGGTACGAATCCATTCGGAAGCGGCCGCACCTTTACGAGCACTTACCCCTTCCCATTCATTTCCTGGGATAGCATAAAGGCCCCAATGGATAAACTGCCCTAAACCATATCTCCGAAAACGCGCCATAGCTTCGTCGGTTCGATGTGCCGGCGTTAATGGCCCGTATTTTACGTCAATTCTTTGCTCCACCTTTTTGCGTGGCCCAGTCCATTGGGCAGAAACAGTTTTCCCGGCCAATAGCGCACCAGCCAACAGCAAGGTCATCATCAATCTGTTATAGCTTATCATATTTTATCTAATTGTTTATTACCACGATTCTATATAGTCCAACTTATTCAAAGACAAAAAACGCAACTAGTCGGGACGATCAATATACTGTTTCTGTACTTTCTTCATGACCACTGGTTCAGGGTTACTGTCCTGAAATGGATCAAAGTAATAGAGTCCCTGTTCCCGATACAATGCTAAATGTTTCTTTAACACTTTAGTAAATTGGTCAAAATTACGTTGCTTGCCAGATGTCCATGCTGCTTCCGCCAATGCCGCAATTCTCGGAAAGATGAGATAATCCAATCGATTGGTATTTGTCACGGTTTCAGTCCATAGATTGGCCTGGATACCCAATATCTGTTTTCTTCGACCACCTAAACTATCCAACTGTTCGCCTGCAAAATTGTAGACATCTTGAATAGGGTTAAACCCTTTGCCCCATTTCCGTCCATACCGATGATTTTCCTGCTGCACAAAATCAAAATATAAAGGTAAACGCGGTGTAAGAATTGCCTGATATCCTTTATCCAAAATTTTGTTGAGCTGTTCGGGTTTATCATGGCGCCACCACATCATCACAGTCTGCGCTTTGTTCAGTTTTGCGTCTACCATCTCATCCCAAACAATGATTTTTCCATTTATTCGGGCAACGGAATCTGCCATACGTCGAATAAAATACTCTTCCACTTCCTTATTGGATTTCAGCCCTTCTGCCTTTTTAACTCCTGCACCTTTAGATCATTGTTCCAGGCATCACTACCGAAAGCAACCTCATCGCCGCCCAAATGAATGTAAGTCGAAGGAAAAAGCGCTTTTACTTCGCGCAACACATGGCTTAAAAATGAATATGTCGTATTTTTTGCTGGGTGAAAAGTAAAATCAGGGTGTTTTTCATTACCTCCGCCCGATAAAAACGGATACGCGCGGTTTGCCGCTGTTGCATGTCCAGGCATATCAATCTCAGGAATGACCTCAATATTACGTTCATCAGCATAAGCAATAATCTCACTGATATCATTTTGCGTATAATACTGTACTCCAGCATAGGGATCTAAATAATTGCCTATCCCACCTATTTGAGCCAGCCAGGGATAACGTTGTATACTAAGGCGCCACGCAGGCTCATCCGTCAAATGCCAATGAAACTTGTTCAGTTTATAGAAAGCCATCCAGTCCAACAATGACTTTACTTTTTCCTTTCCGAAGAAGTGTCTCGACTCATCTAACATAAAACCGCGCCATGTAAATTGTGCTTTATCTTTAATTTCAACAGCATCCAACTCACGCTGATCACCGCTTTGGGCTGCAACGGACAACAATTGGTCTAAACTTGCAATTCCATTGACAAGTCCTGATTTATCTGAAGCGTAAATTCGAATATGAGTAGCATCTATCTGCAAACGATAGGCTTCATGTTCAAGTGTTTTATCCCAGCTTACCATAACCTGGGCTTCGTCGACCTTGGTCGCAACATAGGCCGAAATTCCGAAACGCCCAAGTAGGAGCTTCTTGAAATACAATATCGTGGGATCAAAATAAGGATCGCTTATAATGCCTATATTTCTACCCAGGATCAGTTTCCCCTTCCGCGCTTCCTGCTGTTGCGGACGTGGGATAATAGCAACCTGTGCCTCCACAAACTGTATCGTCAAGAATACCAAAAGAAATGTTCCTATTAATCTATGTTTCATCCGTTCTATAGTTATTTTCAACTGATCAGATTAAATCTGCTTGTGTAAAGTATTTGTTTCTAACGAGGTTCGATCCTACATTATTCAAACCTAGTTTGTGCTATAATCGGCTCACCACAGCCAGCACGCGATGTAAAAGGAATACGAAAATCCATCGTATGAACTGTTTATATCGGTTCTGTCCACAGTTTATCTTGTAATGCAATGGTAAAGAATTTATTATTTATTACTGTAGTCTAAGTATAGTCAATCGTTTGCGCAAATCTCGAAAACGTTGTAGTGGATGGACGCAACAAAGCGAATAAAGAAAAAACAATTATTAATAGCGATATTTTGATCACTATTAATTAAAAACAAGATCGAATAGCAGTTCTACCGAGGCTAGTCCAATTAGTCATTATCATTTTGTTAGCTATATTTGAAGACACAAATACAACACCCTAAGTTAAAACCGTATGATAAAAAAGATCTTTTATACCTTAATCTTTATTGGAATACTGCTATTGAACGTACAAGCGCGAACCGTAGTTCCATTTAATACCAGCTGGACTTTCAAAAAGGGACCTTTTTCTACTTCGACATTAGACTATAATCAACTGTTTGAAGGGAAATGGCAACTTGTCAATTTACCGCACACCTGGAATGCAAACGATATGCAGACCAAAGAGATTAAGTCCGGTAGCTTAGGAAAAAATGAGCGTTTTTATACCGGTGATGCTTATTATCGTAAATCTTTTGTTCCCGAAACAGCTTGGAAAGGCAAACGCATTTTCATTCGATTTGAAGGGGTCAATACCAACACAGAAGTATACGTAAACAATCAGCCCCTTCCTACCAAAGAAGGCAAAAATGATATTACCTACGACAATACGAAACGCAATGGAAATTATAACTTCGTGGGCAGACATCAGGGTGGTTATTCTGCATTTGTATTCGAACTGACCAATATGCTCCAATTTGGAAAAGAAAACGAGATTTTGGTGAAGGTAAACAATGAAGCTACTCCACAGGTCATTCCTGTTAACCATACCCTTTTCCCCATGTACGGCGGCATTTATAGACCTGTCGAGCTTATTGTAACCGACGACATCCATATTGCGGTGAATGATTTTGCAGCTAAAGGAATCTATATCACGCAAAAAAATGTCTCCAAGAAAACAGCCGATGTTGCTGTAAAAATAAAAATAGACAACAAATCCGGAAAAAAACAACCAATTGAGTTATTGACAACCGTTTTCGAAAAAGACGGATCGATTAAAGCCAAACAAAGCACACAGTACACGTTGTTACCGCAAGGTCGTCAAACTGTTACGCAACAAATCCTAGTCAAAAGTCCACATTTATGGCAAGGTTTAGATGATCCCTATCTCTATAAGGTGGTCACACAGATCAAAAAGAACAACCAGGTAATTGATGAGGTAACAGCACCTCTTGGTCTTCGTAAATTTGAATTACGAACCGGTGAAGGATTTTTCCTAAATGATATCAAATATCCGCTATATGGTGTTTGTCGCCATCAGGATCGACTAGGTAAAGGATCGGCCCTAAGCAATGCAGACCACGACGAAGACTTAGCAATCATCAAAGAAATGGGAGCAACATCGATTCGATTGGCACATTACCAACAGTCTGAGTACTTCTATTCAAAATGCGATAGCATGGGTCTCGTTATCTGGGCCGAAATCCCGTTTGTCAATCGGGTAACCACCTTGGAAGACAACAACGCACAACAACAGTTGAAAGAACTGATCCGCCAAAATTTCAACCATCCTTCCATCTATATATGGGGTATGCACAATGAGGTATACTCTCCTTCTGCCTATACCGTCGAACTAACGACCAAATTAAATGACCTCGCTAAATCCGAAGATCCTGATCGCTATACCGTTTCTGTCAGCGGTTACAATGTTATCGACCATCCAGTTAACAATAATGCAGATGTACAAGGCATCAATCATTACTTTGGCTGGTACAATGGTGAACTGGAAGATAAATCAGATAAAGAGGATGATGTCGCCTCCTGGGCAAAACGTATCAGTGAAGAATTCAAAGATTACCGGATTATCTTTTCGGAATATGGTGCAGAAGCCATTCCCGAAGATCAAGCAGAAGAAGTTGGAAATTTTGGAAATCAATGGAGCAATCCATCGTTTTTCCCTGAAGAATATGCAACCAAATTTCATGAAGTACATTGGGGCGTGATATCCAAAAGTCCAATTTTCCTAGGTTCTTATGTCTGGAACACATTCGATTTTGCCACGCCCATTACTGCGCTGAACGTTAACCCCCGGAATTATAAAGGACTGGTTTCCTTTGACCGTAAACTGAAGAAGGATGGCTTTTATTGGTACAAAGCCAATTGGAGCAAAGAACCCGTGTTATATATTACACAGCGTCGTATGATCAATAGAGGTAATGAAATTACGCCTATTACGGTTTATTCGAACAGAGGTGAGCCAACATTGATCATCAATGGGCAAACGATCAAAGGAGCCAAAATTGGTCAGACCAATGTACACTACATCTTCGAAAACGTAAAGCTAAAACCGGGAAAGAATGCTGTGGAAGCAAAAGTAATCCAAAAAGACGGTAAGGTATTAACCGACACGATTGAATGGAACTATGACCCAGCGTTTAAACAAGGACCATCGGGACCAACAAAATCGAAAACAGAGCACGTAGGTCTATAATCACGCTAGCAAAATAATAGACAAAAAACAGGGGTAGCCTAAAAAGCTACCCCTGTTTTTTGTTTAAGGATATATCCCCCTCGGCTATATTGATCATCATATCACTTACCCTAATTTCAAAAAAGTATTAACCGATAAAAGCGGGTCGTTTACCGAGATTGTCTCGAGACTGGCCTAATGCCCCTCTTCAGGGCCATATTTGCTTCCTATCTTTGAGTCATCAAATAAGAAATAAAAAAATTAAAAAATAAACATCATGGCAACTAAAACAACATTCAGCATCAACAGTAAAACAATTACTAAAGTTTTTCAAGATCTTTTTGATTCCTTCAAAAGCTCCCGTTTAAAAGTTTCCTCCAAGAATGGACAAGAATACTTAAATATCTCCCTGCTATTAGCTGTAATCATCGGAATTATTTTCCCTGTAGCTTTCATTGCATTGATTATTTTAAGTCTGATTGCACCTATTGAAATTGCAATCCTTCAAGAAGTAAAAGAAGAGAATGCAAATCAAAAGATGATCGAACTCAAATAAGTAAAAAATAAAGGGTAATACCCTTTATTTTTTTTCTATCTTATCAAAAGGCCTATTCGGAGACAAATTAAATGTAAAATTTCCTTTTGAATCCACACCGCCAGCGCCTCTGACGCGGGCTTTGATTTCGTATTTCGATTGCGGATTATAGTTCGTTACCGTAAAATTGTAGTAAAAAGGTTTGATCTTGTTGGTTCCCCTAAATTTATCCGCAAGCGCATGATGTCCATCCTCTGCAATGACCTGCCCGTCCTGTAGCAATTGTACGGCATCAATCTCCAGAAAATTCTTCCCCTCCACAAAGAAAAATCCAGCTTGCGCTCGTCCATTATCGTAAATCTTCCTGCTCACGTCAAAAGTTAGAAAACTATACGTTTCCTTGATATCATTAGGTCCCCATGATCCCGCAATATATCCCCCGGGACGATAATAATCAATACGCATGGAATCTAATCTTGGAAGATTGGCATCCAATCGATGGCTGAACGCTGTATAATCTTTCGCTGACTTAGCAGCCCATCCAATTTCAGCAACCGCAAGCAGTCGCGGAAAATTCTGCACATTCAGGTCTTTAATATCCTGGGCCAACGCTGTCCACATATTTCCCTGAACACCGAGGACAAGCTGATCCTCAGCCGGACTAAGTCCCGCAGAAGGATCAAATTCATACACTCTTTTCAGCGAGTTTATCTGCGGATAGGCCAGGTCAGTCATGGTACCATCATTCCGATCGGCCTGTGTAATATCAAAATAGAGATGCGATGCTGGTGTGGCTACGGCCTTAAATCCATCTTTGGTCGCTTCCTTGATCGCTTCCTCACCAAGCCAGCTCATGATTGCCGTACTCTTCGGCAAGTTTTCAGCATCAGCTAAGATATCATTCCACCCGATCGGTTTTTTCCCTTTCTGGACGATGATATCAGAAACGCGTTGAACAAAATAGCTCTGAAGTGCTTTGACATCCTTAATCTGGTGCTGTTTCATAAAATCCTGCACATGCGCCTCTTTTTCCCACAAGTCATGACGGACTTCGTCCCCCCCAAAATGGATATAACTACCCGGAAAGAGGTTAGCGATTTCAGTGAACACATTATTCAAGAATTCATACGTAAACTCTTTTGTCGGATCCAATGTATTGGGGGTAAATTGATTTCCCCAATAGCCCCAAGATGACACAAAAGGAAAAATGTGATTCGGGTAGGAATTTTTGTTGACCCCAAGTTCAGGATAGGCCAATATTGTCGGCCATGAATGTCCAGGAACATCAATCTCGGGCACAATCGTAATATTACGCTCTCGAGCATATTGAACAACTTCCTTGATCTGCTCCTGTGTATAAAATCCACTGCGTTCTGCAGGTTGTTTTTCTGTTCGATAAAATACCGTCACATTTTCCATGGTCAATTTCGGATATTTCTTTATTTCGATCCTCCAGCCCTGGTCATCCGTCAAATGCCAATGGAACGTATTCATTTTGTATAATGCCATGACATCCAAATACTTTTTCACAGTTTTCACATCGAAGAAAGTCCGGCTCACATCTTTCATATAACCACGCCAATGATAGCGGGGATAATCTTTAATTTTCACTGCTGGAATATTCCAGCTTATTTCTTTGGTTGGGTTACTACCCTCGAAAGCTGTCGGTAAAAGTTGCCGCAGTGATTGCGTTGCATTGAAAAGCCCATGGGAGCTTTTTGCTGTCACGACCACTCCCCGATTGGAAACCTCAAGCTGATAGCCTTCATCATTAGGCGTTGTCAATTTAGGGTCTAGTTTAAATTCAATGCTATTGCTCGCCTGTTTTTTTATGTTCAGGGGATAATGCGTTACTTTTCTCAGCTGCTCAACAAACAAAGACACATCTTTCACATCGCAGTTCTTAAAACTTAAGGAAGTTTGTGGATTCAACTGAAACTGGCCTGCTCCTATATTGATTTCCTGAGGCTTGGGGATAATATCAATCCCAGATTGCGCATGCAGCCCTTGCGCAAATAAAAGGGATAACGCTACTGAACAGAGGAGTGTTTTCATTAAAATTTAAGTTTTTATTTTTAAATAAACAGACAAAAAAAAGACCGTTTATTGGTTTCGTTATGCAAAATAAAAAATAAAAAATGATCCTTCTACTCCAACTTTCAATCAAACGATTGTGTAAGATTTTCAAAAAGTAGCTCGTTGGCTACAGGCACACCAAGAGGATATCATTTTTTAGTATTAAATTTGACTTCCAGACAAAACAAAATAGGCTATAGTTAACTTATTGGGGTGAAAGAACAATAACGTGAAAAACAGTAAAAAATTATTTATTATCAGGACAGTTTTAATTGCTTTCCTGATTCTTTCCTTGGTTTATATCGGTTCGATATTTACCTATCAATATATTGAGTACCAAAAGACCGAAGCCCGTTTAAATAAAGCTTACAGTTCTAAAAATCAATTGACGAATCTTTTTTACGAACTCTTTTCCTCGTATAATGCTGCCGGAAATGCCTTTCGCTCTTATACCGTGGACTTCAGTGCCGAAAATTTAAAGAATTACAGTAATAGTTTAGATACGTTACGATTTTATATTGATTCCCTTTCGAAGTTATCTTCCCAAAAAGGACTTACTTTCTCTACGAATACTTCCTTGGAACAAAATATCTCCCTTTCAGACGAGTTCGCGCACATTAAAAAATCTGTTGACAACATGATTTTTTTGGCCAAAGACTCGCTGTCACTCTTAACGAAAACGAATAGAACAATTCGCCCCGGAAACAATCGTATCCTCGCAGATTCGGTTGTCAATAAAATATTACGAGATACAGCACTCAATGTAAGTAAGAAGGATACCATAGTGCGAAAGAAAGAAAAACTCTTTACACGTATTTTCAAAGCTAAAAACGACACCTTGGTTGCTGATAAGCTGGAGCAGAATTTTAACGTTAATCAAATCAAGGCAATACATAGCCAGATCCAAAATTTGATCGAACAAAATGAAACATTCCACCGGCAAGATTTCAGTAAAATCCGTCGTTCATTTACTGAGCTGCAACAAAAGGAAAGACAGCTTCTACAGTCTAACTACAATTTGTTCAGTACGATCAGTACGGCCTTACTTCGCATTAAGACCCATGAAGATGAGGTATTAAGGGCTGCTGAAATTCAAGATTTCAAGCTTTATCGGGAAAACTCTTCTATTTTTGGCAAACAGGTCATCGCTTCTATTATTCTCATGATTATTATGGTGACACTCTTGTTGTCCTACCACTACAATACACTTGTGTATGAGCGTAAGCTTACTGCCGCTAGAGATTATGCCTTGCGAACAGCGAAAGAGAAGGCCAGTATACTGGCAAATGTAAGTCATGATGTGCGCACACCGGTCAATTCTTTGGTCAGTGTTATTGATCTGCTAAAGAGCAATGCGGCAAACAATCGGGTCAACCCTATTTTATTAGACTCTATTACACAAGATATCCATGTGATCAATGATACTGTGGAAGATATTCTGAATCTCGGTAAACTAGAGTCTGGTACACTCGAAATTAAGGCTGAGTATTTTTCGCCAACTCAATTGCTCGCGAACCTCATAAAAATGCAGCAGGCTCAAGCAGACAAAAAAGGGTTAAAACTCATCAGTTACATTGATATCGATCCCGACATCTTAATCAAAAGCGGAACGTATCGTGTACGACAGATTATTTCTAACCTCTTGAGCAACGCCATTAAATATACAGATAAGGGGCAGATAGAGGTAAAAGCCTTTATCAGCAGAGACCAGGGATCCAAATTACATATATTAGTCAACGATACAGGAAAAGGTATTTCGGCAAAAGATCAGGAGCATATTTTCGAACAGTATTATATGACCGATCAGAAATCCAAGAATAGTTTTGGATTGGGATTACATATTGCTAAACTCATGGCCGAACAGCTAAACGGAACGTTAAGTGTTAGCAGTCAACAGGGCAAGGGATCAACATTTACGTTACTCGTTCCATTCACCGAAGAAAAGAAAAATAGGAAACAAATTACGAGCTTGGATAAGCTCTCAAAAGAGCTACGCTTTGTCGTTATTGATGACAATCCGATCAATAATCTATTCGTAAAACAAGCATTGCAACATTTCGAAGATGTGAAAATCTATCAGGATTCATCTACTGCAATAGCCTATCTGAAGGAAAATAGAACGGATATTATTATCACCGATCTCAAAATGCATGGCCCTACCGGTTGGGATATCCTCAATACGGTCAAAGACAACAATAGTGTAAAGGGATGGAATAGCAAAGTTATTGCACTGACGTCAGATGAATCACAAGTAACCGTACAGATTCCAGAAGGGCAGCTACATCAATTTGATGGCGTCATGACCAAACCTCTGGACAAAGCTATCCTTGCTCAGCTTATAGCAAGGATTTCATAAGCTAAGCCGTGTAAGTAAAAGAAATAAGGGACTGT
>NZ_DDGR01000001.1:0-8574 GCF_002337775.1 Sphingobacterium sp. UBA1897 | reverse complement strand
ACAGTCCCTTATTTCTTTTACACAATATACCTACTAAAGTAACGGTGATCCCGCAGGACATCGTTACGTACAGGATATGCTGTTATTTAAATACTTCAGCAAGTTTGGCATCCAACTGTTCGTCCGAACCGCCATTGCCCCCACCATAACGTCCGATAATAACACCTTGCGGGTCTATTAACACTTTTGTTGGTAGCGAACTAACACCATACCCCTTCGTTACATCTTTGCTAAGGTCAAAATTTGTTCCATCGAATTTTGCCCCACGTAAAATATGTTTCCAAATGCCAATCTCATCTTGTTCAACCGCCTTGTGCCATTTTTCAGGTTTACTGTCATCATCTGCTATCCCTATGATTTCAAAACCTTTACTTTTATATTGCTGATACAACTTAATAAGATGTGGATTCCCTTTACGACAGGGCACACACCAGCTAGCCCAGAAATCCAGTAAGACATACTTACCTCTGAAATCCGACAAACTTAGGGCTTTGCCGTCAATATCTGTCGTGCTAAATACGGGAGCAGTCTTACCAACAGCACCACTTCGGCTTTCCGCTAGTTTTTCCGAAATGTCTTTTCCAAAACGACTATTTTGCACCTCTTTGGAAAAACCAGCAAACAACGTTTCAGTTTCTTCCAACGATAGGCTGTTCATGCTGAACATCAGCAAATAAGGACTTAAAAAGGACTGTGGATGGTTTTTAATAAAGGTCATATCAATCTGGGCCGCTTTTTCATTAAAAGGCTCAAATTGATTCTTGATGCTGGCAGCCTCTTCACTAAGTAGCTTTACTTTCTTTTCTAAAGCTTCAAGTTCTCGCTCAGCACGACTATACTCCTTATTTTTCACAGCATAAGCCTTACTAATGGGCTCCATTCCTTTTCTGATAGCCGACTTTTCGAGTTCTAACTGCTTGTGTTCGGCATCCAATTTTGATCCTGTCAGCGTATAGTTTTTTAGATTATCATCTTGAAACTCCAATTTCATTTTGGTCGGCTCCAGGTACATTTGTGTATAATCACCCTCAGCCGCGCGCTCGGGATGTGACGATCTGGTCAAAAATACTAGGGTAGGCTCCGTCAACGTGCCTTTAAATTGAAAATGGTTTTTGAGAACCGAAGCACTATCACTTACTTGTTTACCTTGACCATCCATATAAAAAAGGTAAAGCTTTTCGGTTGTCCCGTTCTTAAGTTCACCATCCAGAACAAACTTTTTCTGCGCCATTCCCATCATAGGAACTACCATTAGGGCGGCTATTTTTAGTATATGTTTCATTTGATTATTTCTTTATTTGTATGTTGCGCTAATTTTACAAGTCCACTAACTTTTACCACCCATATCCGGGATTTTGATCTCCAAACGTTGGATTTTTCTCATATTCTGAATAAGGTACAGGTAGGATATACTGCCATCTCTCTTTCATATTACCATTCAGTTGTTTAATCGTATCAAAAGGTAAACGTAACAAAGCCATCCAGTCCGAACCGTCCTCTGCAACGAGACTTCGCATAAGTTCTCTAAAAACTTCCGTAGTCAACTGCTCTCGCGTATTCATTGCATTTAATGCTGTAAAATCCGTAATACCAGCTTTCGCTTTGACCATTTTAAGTAGGTCCCGGACTTCTGTCAAGCTACCATTCGATTTGGCAAGAGCCTCAGCCTTCAGTAAATAAGCTTCGGTCAAACGAAATACAAACTTCGCTTCCGCTTGTCCGCCTGAATGTTTCTTAAAAACCTGACGTTTGGCTACTGTGCCAATCATCCAGTTGGCCCTTGGATCATTCTTTAAGAGATCCAATAAAAATGGCGTTGCATTATAATTATAATTAGCGCGGAAATAGTATTTTTCCATTTCTGCAATTTGGTTAGCAAAAGCCTTTGTACCAAGAATCACCTCTTTACTAGCCAACCCTTTTGTAGAAAAAAGGTCCTCAACATGGGCTTCAAGGGCATATGGGGATTGTTCAATGAGTTGATTCGCCAATGTAATGACGGCGGTATAGTCAGCGGGAGCTTGACGTAACATCAGAACCCTCATTTTCAGTAGCATGGCAGCCCATTTGGTTGCATAGTAGTTTGGATTATTCTCTGGCGCATTTGCTATTGCGTAATCAATATCGTCCAGGATAAACGCGTAACTATCGGCAACATTTTTACGAACAGTAGCTATTGTCGATACCGTAACAGGTTTTGTACGTATCATGACCCCGAATTTGCTGCTGCTGTCAAAAAATTCGCCATAGTATGCTAATAACTTAAAATTGGCATAGGCTCGTAAAAACCGGGTTTCTCCAAGTATCTCCGTACGTCTGCTTCCGCTAAATCTCTCTTCGCTCAATGCTTCAAGGCCCGCTATCACGCCGTTGGCAGCATTCGCAAGTTTATAATTTCCGTTCCATATCGGCAGGACTTCGCCATTATCCTTTGCGGTCATCGTATGCATTTCAGGGCGACTGGGCCCCTGATAATTTTCAATGAGACCTGCGAACTGGGCCGGAAGTATTTCATGCGCCCGTGCCCAGGTAGTGCCAGGTAGACCAGTTGTTCTGTTTTCAGTTACATTGACAAATAAATAATACACCCCATTTAATGCAATTTCTGCACTCTTTTGATCCACAATGACATTGTCGTCAACTTTTTCCTGTGTCGGCAACGCATTTAGCGTCTTGTCAAAGGATGTATTCATTCCTATTAGTGCTGCTAACAGGAAATATAGTAGAAAGCTCTTTTTCATTCGTTTAATTTATTTTCTTAAATCAGCTCTATGTTTTAAAAACCAAACCGTAGTCCAAAGGAAAACATCCTATTCGCTGGATAGGCAGAGATATCGCGCCCACCACCAATGACTGACGTAGGATCATCAGAAACCTCGGGATCCATTCCCGGATAATGCGTAATTGTAAAGAGATTTGTAGCCGAAACATAGGCCGAGCCACTTCTCAACTTTAATCCATTCAGCAAAGATTTTCCAAAATTATAAGACAAGGTAATAGACTTAAGTTTGAGATAGGATGCATCGAACACATTGACATCTGCTAATGGTCTAAACTGTGCCGTACCGTAAAGCAGCCTTGGTCTTGTCGCACTAGTATTATCCTCATTGTAGCGTCCCAATACGCTCACACCTCGATTTGCCAAATTATCAGCAGAGCCATTCGCAATATCCGCCTGATAGATCAAATCATTACCATAAGAAAATGTAAATAGTGTGGTCAGTCCGAAGTTTTTATAATTGAGTGTATTGGTGATACCGCCAAAAAAGTCCGGCGTTGCATTACCAATAATATCCTGTTTGTAAAAAGGTTCACCTTCTCCGATGCCATTGGGGTCTAGTTTATATTTCATATCCCCCACTCCGATGTAATACTCCATGTACTCTAGGAAAGGAAAACTTTCTTTATAAGCCTTAAGCTCATCCGCAGTTCGGATCAGGCCATCGGTTACATAACCATATAACAAACCTAACGATTCGCCTTCCTTAACAATACTTGTCCCTAGATTTAATCCATCACGATCATTGGGGTTCGAAAACGGTCCACCATTGATATTTAAGACCTTATTCCTATTCTTCGAAATATTGAGGGCCAAATTCCAATTGAAATCTTGTTTTCTAATCAAGTCACCCCGAATATCAAACTCTAGCCCCCGATTACGAATTTTAGCAATATTAAGCACCACATTCGAATAGGCAGAGCTAGGCGCGGTTGTAATATTGAGCAATAAACCGTCCGTAATCTTTTCATAATATCCGATGGATCCCCTTAATCTTCCTTTGAAGAACGCATAATCCAGACCGGCATCTTTCTGAGTGGTCGCCTCCCACTTAATTTTGTCATTACCTAACTGTGTCGGAATAAATGCATTTTTACCAGCATAACTTACTGGCGAGTATAAGGTTCTATAAAGATTACTTCCAATATTCTGTGTACCCGTTTTACCTGCGCTGACACGAATTTTCAGCTCGTCTATCCAAGGGACGCTTTTCATAAATTCCTCTTCCGAAATTTTCCATGCTACAGCACCTGAAGGAAAGTAGCCCGTCTGATTTGCAGGAGCAAATTTGGATGAACGATCAGAACGACCTGTGAATGTAAAGAGATAACGGTCTTTCCACGTATAATTAGCACGCAAATAGAACGATAACAACGCATTCGTTTGTGCAGGGCTACTCCCCTTAACAGCTACTGGAATCGCAGCGGAATTTAAATTGTTCAGAAAATTATCATCCGGATAACCAGCGCCGGAAGCCGAGAAAAAATTCATCTTATAATTTTCCCATGATGTCCCAATCAATGCATTCACACGATGGTCTTCATTAAATTGTTTGTCCCAGGTTAATGTGTTTTCGATGAATGTATTGATCGATTCGGTATGAGCCTGACTTCCTGTTCCCCCGTTTGAATCCCCAGCACCATAAAAGCCACTCATCATCACATAGCTGGGTACATAATTCAATTGATTATAGGTACTATAATTGATTGAGCCCACCGAGCGCCATTTCAGCTCGGGCAAGATATCCCACTCTGCGGCTAAGGAGCCTAGCAGCATACCCGTCTTTCCCTGATTGATCCCCGAGGCCATTGCCAAAGGGTTTTGATAGCCCTGATATGCCGCATGCAATAAGCCAAAGTTGGAAAAAGTACCATCAGCATTGTAAGGGGACTCTGTTGGCGGTGCAAACAGCGCCTGCGTATAGGCTCCATTTGTAATATGATTTGTCGTATAGCTATAATCAACATTGGTATTCATACGAAAGCGCGGGGCAATCGTTGCATCCAAATTTATTTTACCCGACAGCCGATTAAAGTCTGTACCAATAATTGTTCCCCGTTGATTATTATAAGCTAAGGAAGTATAATACTTTGTATTCATGCCACCCCCACGCACCGATAAATCAGCATTCTGAAGGATCCCTTTCCGTAAAACCAAGCCTAGCCAATCCGTATTGTTATTTCCGAAAAACTTAGGATCGTTTTCAATGGCTGTAGGTGTCGCGCTCGGCGGAAGCCCCATATTACTCCTTGCTATATTGAGATTATGGGCTGCCTCCTTCATAATCATCTTGTATTGATCTGCATTGAGTATCTTTTCCTTAAAAGGAGAAGTAAGCCCCGTATAATAATTAAAGTCCAAAATTGGTTTACTATCTGCAAGACCTCTTTTTGTGGTAATAATAACCACGCCATTCGCTGCCTTGGACCCATAGATGGCGGTCGCGGAAGCATCTTTAAGAATATCTATGCTTTCGATATCATTGATATTTAAGCCTGCCAAGCTATTGAGCCCCCTGTTAAAGGATCCCGATACCATACTGCCCATATCATCGCCGTAATAACTTTCCATCGGATTAACAACTTCTGCACTGCTCGACACATAGCGATTTTGCACATTGACAGGTATGCCATCAATAATATACAGGGGTTCATTTGTGCCCAACAGGGAGGCACCCCCGCGGATTCTGATGCGTGCTACAGCACCGGGCGAGCCATCCGATTGTACCACCTGTACCCCAGCAGCCTTACCAGACAAAGCCTGATCAATACTCGTAAAGGGTACATTCTTTATTTCCGAAGGATTTACAGAAGCTACAGAACCTGTTAAATCACTACGTTTTGTTGTACCATATCCTACAACGACGACATCATTAATCACGTTATCCGCGACCGTCATTCTAATTAATACATTTCCTGCTTCAACCTTTTGTTCGACAGTACGGTATCCTATACTAGTGGCGATCAGTATATCCCCTTTTGTTGCTGCAATCCGAAACTCACCCTGCGACCCACTACTGGTCTGTATAGTCGCCTTTTCTTTTACACGAATTGTAGCACCCGCCAGCGGTTTACCATTTGCATCGACAACGATACCACTTACACTTTGCTGCTGCGCAGCTGTTGGCTTTTTGGCTACCACGACAATCGACTTTCCTTCCATCAGGTAGTCGAGGTTCTGCCCTTCAAAAATTGTGTTGAGGGCTTCCTTTATCGTTGCTTTGTTGAGATCCACGTCAACAGATCCAGCCTTTTTGGCAAGTTCCCCCGTCAGGATATAGTCGTATCCAGTCTGCTTTTTAACCTCTTCCAAGATCTGCGATAGCTTACCTTGCCGATGTAGCGTAATAGACTGTCCGCTGGCCAAGCTAATTCCAGGAAAAAAAGATGGAACGATAAGGTACATTGCAAGTGCGCCCTTTCTGAGCATTCGCCCAATAGGGGGGCTTAATGGACTTTCAGTCCATAAATTAGGTAACTGTTCTTTCATAGTTATTTAGGTATAATGAGATTAGGTACTTACGTCTATTCAACAATCAGCGTTTTCTCTCCTTGACTGCTCATGGTAACGCGAAATGTGATATTTGAAGTTTTTTTCAAGAGTTCCAAAACATCGGCAAGACTATTTTTACGCGAAACGCTACCGTAGAATGTGACATCGGGATAGCTCTTTTCATATTTTATATCCACATTGTACCAGCGCGAGACCTTATCGAGCACGCTCTTCAAGGATTCGTTCTCAAAGACAAAATCGCCATGGATCCAGTCGAGTTGAATTGTATTGTCGAAAGGTTCGACATCGACATCCTTTTTATTGCTATCCCAAATAGCCTGATATCCTGGCTTCAATTTGACGGTCCGATTCTCACGCTGATACTTTACCACAACACTGCCTTCCACAAGCGCTGTTTTGGTCAGCATTTCTCCAGCATAAGCCTGTATATTGAAAATAGTGCCCAATACCTCCACATCCTGCTCAACGGTATGGACGATAAATCGTTTCTTATGCCCATTTTCCATCAATTTAGATACATGAAAAAGCCCCTCTCCGATCAACTCTACCCTACGGATTTCCTGACTGGCCAAATCCTGAGAGAAGCGTAGCGTTGAACCCGCATTAAGGGTAACTTCTGTACCATCCGGTAATTTTAAGTTAATTGTACCACCTTTAGGCGTTTCGATCTGATTGATGACCGCTTGGCTCAAATTGCTGTTAGCCGCCACATACTCCACCTGGCCGTCCCGGTTTTTTATCACATTACAATTACCAACCCGTAACATGGTTCCTGGTTTCAGTTGATCAAGATCGACTATCTGACCATCAGCAAGACGGATCAATGCCTGATCTCTTGCGGGCATTACTGTTTCTGCAGCTATCTGATGTTGACCTTCGGCTCCGATCTTCCCATACCAATGGTATACAGCCAATCCAGCTAAAAAGAAAACCAATAAACTTGCAGCAATCCAATAATGAACTATACGTCTTCTGATCGTTAACAAACTCCGGTGTCCAGCACCGATTCCAAGTTCCTTGTGGATACTACCGAGCAATTTATCCCGAATATCTGCTTGATGATATTGTGGATTTTCCTCGAAAAACGTCTTATCTTCCGATTGTGCGTACCAATGGTCCAATTCATGCTGCTCTAAAGCATTTAGATTCCCTGAGAGAAACTTCTCAAAAAGCTCTTTTAATCGTTGATAGTTGTACATTTGGTTAGCCTGTTTATAGATAAGTCGTACGAAAGAGGCCAAGGTTCTATTCAAAAAGTATTTTTTTTGAATATTTCTTTTAAAGACCTACAATTGACTGCTAAAAAGAACTTACACGATGGATGTATTGATGAGATCGACGCTTATTTGGAGATAAAAATCGTGGCCAACAGACAAAATAAAAAGTCTGTTTTCATCTCTTTTCGTAAGATAAACAATGCTTTATGAATGTGTTTCTTTACAGTGCTTTCGGAGATATTCAATTGCTGCGCAATCTCTTGGTGGGACTGATGTTCAAAGCGGCTCAAGTGAAATACTTCCTTACATTTTTCAGGCAAAGTATTGATTATCCGAAGCAACTTTTCATTTGTTTCCTTAATTTCTAATAAGGCGTCGGGAGAAGGGACATCTTGGCTTGTAAAAGACTGCCAGGTATCCATTTTTTCTGTCTGACGCATCATCTTCCGATAACGGTCAATGACTTTATATTTTAGGGCGGCAAGAAGATATCCTTCTAAAGTCGTACGCACTTGAACACCTTCCCTGTTTCGATACAGATCCACAAATAACTGTTGTACCAGCTCCTGCGCCTCATCAGCATCTCCCAGCTTACTATACGCTGCATCCAGTAATCTATTCCAATAGCGATGATAGAGACAATCGAATGCGTGTCGGCTATTATCTTTCATTGCCAACAATAAGTCTTGATCACTTTGTCCCTCTTTGTTTTTCACGGTATGTTTCTCTATTAAAAACAAATGAACATAATTTTATATAATACTCCAAATGCGAATACAATTTGGGCATATCTTTTAAAAAATATAGCATTGAAAAATAGGATTATTTACGTAGCGTACTGAGACTAATTCATGTTATCGCCACTGTGAGGGAAAAGTTCATATAAGCTAAGGGCCTAAAAATATGAAAAAGGGATATGCTCGTATCGGATAAGCAGTGATGGGCAGTTACGGAACTGCTACCGATGGAGCAGGCTCACCGACGGTCCTGTGCTGCGATAACCGATAGGCGGAGGATAGGCAATAGCCTGTACATGGATATAGCAAGTACTTAAACGAAAGAAGC
>NZ_DDGR01000012.1:2913-22909 GCF_002337775.1 Sphingobacterium sp. UBA1897 | reverse complement strand
ACAGTTGGTGTTACACTCCCTATAGAAATTATCCCAATGAATTTTCATTACTATCAATCATCGATTTCCATACGCATTTCCAGAAGATTTGGTCTAAATCCTGCCTTTGCATAGGCTTTTTTTGCACTCGTATTTTCTTCATAAACCTGAAGTCTCACTTCTGAAATATTTCTTTCTTTTGCCCAGTTGATCAATCGGTGTAAAATCATTTTGTTGATACCCTGCCCTCGATATTCGGGTTTAACAAACATAAATCCGAGGTAAGCATACTTTTCATATTTTTGATAAGGTTTTGCATCCAATAATCTCGCATATCCTGATCCGACAACTTGATTGTCAACAATTGCAACAAGAACTTCAGCCTCCCTGGACCTGATCAGTTCTATGAGATCATAATAATGTATTTCGCCTAACTTCAATGTATTATCAAAAGGTCGTTCAGCTTCAACAATTCCTTGTTCAAACTCGATTAATACATTGATTTCGCTTTCTTTTGCTTGTCTGATGATTATTTCCATAATTAAGAATCTACGTCTATTATTTTGCCTTTTGTTGGCTATATCCACTGTTTGCAAATTACAAAACGAATAGCAACTATAGTATTATTTTCATATTTTAAGTTCTCGTAGAAAGGAACTTAAGAACCTTTTTGCCTTTTCAAATACAAGTTACATGTTTTATCACTTATAACAGACGGCCTATTTATCAAGAACATAATCTCGTTTTTCCAATACCCCATTTTTATATAGTTCAGTATAAATCAACGGGCCTCTTTTCCTTGTGTTGATTATTGGTTCCCCCGTTTCTTCATTATATTCTTGCAATAATTTATAACAGTTCCATTTGCCATTAGGAAGACCTCCCTTATACCTTGCTTCCAAGTACGTATACGAATCTGTAAATGATGGGTATTCTTGTAAATCCACATACCGATTTGCTTTAAATTCTATCCATTTTCCTTCTTTGTGGTGATTTTTTATTGAGCCCTGTTCTTCATCAGTTTTATATAAACCATTCTGATCATAGTATCTGACAAATGTTCCGTTGTGTAAAAGCTGAAATTGATAAACAGGTTTCTGTCTAAAGGGATTTTCATTAAATTCATAATCCCGCAATGAGATTATAAAGTTTTTATCTATATAAAATAATGTATAGTCCGTGAATCCCATTTCTCCCTCATGATGAAGATATATTCTTTTTATATCAACTGGCTTCCCATTCTTTACTGAAATTAAATATATTTTTTCTATGAATGGCTCGCTATAAAGGACTGCATTATATACAGCTAAAAAATGCAGCGAATACCCTCTATAACTGAGAAAATTAGAGGCAATTTTAATATGACTATATTCTTTACCTATAGCTTGCTCAAATGGAAAAGAAACGTCATATGCTTCTGGTAGCACCATGAGATGGTTTTTGAGTAATTGCTCAAATTTGAGCGCATAAAGATTTTCTAAGCCACGATGATCTTGTATAGCAGACAATATGGAGCCGATAGGTAGTTGTTTTGAAATATTTGAATATCCAAATGGAAGTGCTATGCAGTTTTTTTTATCCGCGTTAAAAAAGGTAGATCCTTTAACAAATACAGGTATATTCAAGCTCTTATTTTCCGTTTGTGCTTTGCAGTAGTTGGAAAGAAGCATAAACAAAAGAAGGATAAAAGTATCGTTAACTTTATTAAGCATAAACTTTTTATTTGTTCACATTGATCATAACATTGCTCCACAAGTTTTAGGGCAAACTGAGTCGGAATCCCCTAATTAATCTAAAAAGCCACCTCCCTAGCTTTTTCTAATGTTTCTTCGATATTTTTACATAAAATCTTGGGAATAAAATCCTCTCTTGGTATTCCGTTGATATGATACAATCTTTCAGTCGGAAATTGAAATCCAATTTTTGTTTCTGTGAGACGGAAATTTGAAATTGCGCCTAATAGTCCCGCCATAGGTGTGCCAATAACTGTAGCGCTATCTAGCGCGTCAAAACCAATAGCTATCCCTTCTCCCATACTTCCTGTCCAGTGTCCCACGAGGATATACACATTACCCTTGTAGGTTTTCTTACGTGGACTTACATACTCTACCCAATGTCGTTTTGTGTCATAATCCTTCTCATCAAATTCGTGAATCTGATAAGGTAGAACTTTATTGACAAACCGGCCCATAATGGCCCTCGCAACAGTTGAATTTCCACCGCTAGGAGTTTCTGTCAAATCCAAAATAAGGTTTTTATTAGAAATCAAACTGTCAAGAGCTTTATCAAATTCACCGATCAAGTTGTCATTTCCCAGTGAATTATTGATTTTGACATACCCCGTGTTTTCATTTATAACTTTATAATACAACAATTCATTCCTATTGGCATAGCTCACTGGTTCAAATGTCTTGCGTTCTCCGTTTTCAACTACGGTAATCACTCGTTTTTTATCGTGAGTTCCTGCAAAAAGCATATCTAAAGCATACTGATACATCTTTGGACTGTGGTAATCTGTAAATCGAGGTAAGAAACTTTTTAACTGTTCATCTATTGATACTCCGTTGAAAAGAGTTACTTGCATACCAATTTTTAACCCAGCTAAATCTGCACCAAAACCTTTTCTTAAGTCTTTTATTAAATATTTGTTCTGATCTTTTTCTACACGTATGTCGGACCACGATGGAATTAACCTGTTCGACGTATTAAGATTTATGCTTAATGATGAATGCCCATTGTACAGCTCATTCAACGTATTTTCAAGTAACTGAATAAACTCGTTGTCGTTTCTAACTTTTTCTGCTTGTGCTGAATAAATCTCTTTGACTTTATTCCAGTCGATATTTTGACTTTCTAAATAGGCGTAATGTTTATTGATGTCAGACCAAAACTCGTAAAAATCCTTTTGATATTTGGTTTGAGCGAAAATATTATTCTCTGTTAAAAATAAGAATGCTATAGTAAAAATAGCTTTAGTCAATAGGCTTAATTTCATCGTTGTGTTCTTGAATTGGTATTTCATTGGTTCAATAGGTAGCAAAAATAATAAAACCATCGTTAAAATAATACGGACTCTTTTGAAGTTACATTACTTTCTCATAATTCCTTCGCATAGATAGTTATAACTTGGAAAATCGTAGTTTTGTGATTCAGCAACTAAACTACTAACATCCCATAGGAGTTTTGATAATGATAAATTTGGTAAATTCTTTACCGTTGTCTTTACGACGACATGTGATCCGTAAAAAATACCGGCTTACGCTGACTGCTGATCGATATTCAGTTGGCGATTTTACTTTAGCCAAAAGTTTAAACCATTCTTCACCACAGTGCTCTTTTACTTTTTGTCTCAACTCGTCCATAGACACGCTAGGAAAGGATCGATAGTCCTGATCGGTATATTCTTCACTAAAAAATAGTCCATTCCTAACTTGTTTTAAAGACTTCCAGTCTGAGTTAAAATGTTTCCAATCAGTAAGATCACAATGGGGCCCTTCGTTCATAATAGTTACGCTGGTTTCATAGCGTTGTTCCACCATCAAATCACTAATCTGATCACTTAAAATAGAAATATAACTTCCCTCGATACTTTCTCCGACTTCTGCATCGATCTCTACCGTATCCCTTTGTAGCTGATCCATCTTTTCTGGATCAAAAATGGCCATTCCTTGAATTGAAACGACAAATTCATTGAACTTTATTGTTGTTGTAGCCTTCACGTTATTCGCAGTATGTGAGGTAGGTGCAGTATCTATCTGCTGCTGGGAGATTGCTACTTTTCCGTCAATAAGATGTTCTAATTGCTTCACATCCCTTTTTTGTTGGGGGATGCTAGGGTTGTTACAAGAGCAAATTGCGGCAGTTAAAATGATGATATTATGTCGTATTTTCATAAAGTTTTTAAGAGGTAAGTAGATACTACTTTACCTTATTAAATAAATCGATTCGTTATTACTCAAGTGATCAGCAAGTCACTATACCTTACTTGTTGTTTTCTTGTCTTAATCGGGCAGTGTAGTATGCAAACTGCTTGCTGTTTTCATTGTCAATTTTCTTAAGCGTAAAGGCTTTTATGATAATTGTCGTGTTATCGACCCATCTGATATTTTCCACTGCCCAATTGTCCGTTTCAAAACTGTTGTATTCGGAAAATTTGATTCGGAAAGGAGCTTTTCCACTATGGACGGCAATAACCCCAATAAAGCAACTATTCGAAGTATATACCTGATTGTAATAGTAAGCAAGAAAATATCCGTTTGGAGAAGGAATTGGTATTTCAACTGCTGCGTCGCCAATTGAAGCAATTGTATGTTGACTACCATTGGTGCTATCGATTAAAACCAGATCGCTAAAACCTAATGATTCGGAAACATGATTGCTTACGAGAATATGCATTTTTAGTTGGGGAAGATAGCCTTTATACTCCCAGCCCCGAAATCCATCACCCTGATTTGTTGAAAAACTATATTTCTTGAACTTTAACTCGCCTTTGCCAGTTTGAATCAAAAGGTTTTTTCCTTCAATAGTAGGAGTTTTATTGACAATATTATTGGAGCTAATTGCTTTACGATAGTCTTCTATTGTAGCCGTATTGAATACTAATTTAGGAAGGCTATTATACCGATCTCCATAACCTACTGTTAAATTTGGTATAGATTGACCGTAAACAAGGTTTATCGAAAAAAGAAATATCAATATCAATTTCATATTTATTTCTTGATTTTAGTAAGAGAAGGATCCTATCTGAGATGAACTTCCTCGCATCGTACGATAAAATAGATCAATTCATTTAAAAATGAATTTTTGAACTGATTATCTTATAAAGATAGGCCACAAGCCACAAGAGTTAAAGACCATTTTATATTTGCATGCGGCGATTTATTATTCGCTATATTTTTTTTAAAAGAAGAAGATTTGATGCTGCTGTATCGTTATGCAACTCTCCTGTTTTATTTCAACATTTGATCCTTTTGAAAACGAGGACTTCTACTTAGCATCATCCTCCCAATAGAATGGCAAAAACATATAATAATAGCGGGTTGTTCCCAAACAATTGCGAATTAAAATGTGGTTTACAATGATGTCTTTATTTATTGGATTTGCAGATTGATCAATTTCGCTTAAAGACTGTCTTCCCTTCTTTGATGGTTTCAACTACTTTGACATCCCGTAATTTTTTGGGGTCAATTGTTAACGGATTCTGATCCAAAATAACCAAATCAGCTAGTTTTCCTTTTTTTAGAGAGCCTTTATCTTTTTCTTCCTGATACTGATAGGCAGCATTGATCGTAATTGCTTTGAGCGCGTCCCTTACATCAATTCGTTCATCTGGCCCCAATAACATACCCGAACGTGTCGTCCGGTTGACCGCAGCATACACCCCAGTCATTAGATCGGGAGGTGTTACAGGACTATCATGATGGATGGTAAACAATATTCCTGCTTTTTTTGCTGATTGAGCTGGACTAATAAACGCCGCACGTTTGGGGCCAAAAACACTTTGATAGTGCCAATCCCCCCATAAATAAACATGGGACGAAAAATATGAAGGAATAACACCGATCTCTTTTATCTTGGCGATGTGATCAGGTCGGCTGTTCTGCACATGTATCAAGGTTGCCCTAAGCTCAGGCTTATAAATTCCTTCGGTTTTCAATTTGCCGATCACACGAAGCGCTTGATCAATAGCCGCATCGCCGTTAACATGTAATTGCGCCGTAATATGATTTGAAAACACTGTTTTTAAATCATTGTAGAGGGTCTCATCTGAAAAAATTGGAAAACCTTTGTAGTCGGCCGATTGGCCTTCTGGGGGAATGAGGTATGGTTCTGTCAACCAGGCTGTCTTCCCTTGAGGTGAACCATCGTCCGAGAATTTAAATCCACCAAATTTCAAGTGCTTTTCGTATTTCATGTAATTGGGTTTAAAGGATTTCCATTCGGCTTTGTTTGCTTCAAAATCCGGAAAATAAACCACGTCAGCCTTTAAAAGATTTTTCGAAGCGGCTTCCTTTAACAGGCCAACACTCACTCCCATCGAACGTCCATCACAGATCGTTGTCTGACCATAGCTAAGCCATTCGTCCTGCGCTTTGACAAAATCTTTTAGGGATTGGGATAGTTTATCTTCTGCCTGTTTGGGCTTGGGAATCATATCCGTTAACTTCACCAACGCGGCGAAAGAAGCATTTTCTTCCAATTTACCGTTTAGTCGATTATCAGGGCTTCGGCCATAATGCCCTCCCTCGGGGTCTTTCACATTTTCGGCAATACCTAATAACTTCAACATCGCACTATTGACAACGCTTGCATGACCAGAAGCATGAATGACAATAATGGGATTTGTCGTACTGACTGCATCCAATTCCTGACGAGTCGGATGACGATGCTCAAGCATGATGGCGTCATCATAACCATTTCCTAATACAGGAACAGCCGCCCCCAGTTTTGTTTGCTTAATAACTGTTAATAGAGCCTTTTGAAGATCGGGTATTGAATTAACGGTACCGTATGGACTTGGAGATAAATCTACTGCCTGTTCCATCCCTGCTCTTGAAGTGATATGGCCATGGGCGTCAATAAAGCCGGGCAATAAAGTTTTTCCTTTTAAATCGATCTGTTCGGTGTTTTCTCCTATATAGGGATCTGCTTCTTTCCGGTTACCAACGAAAAGAATCTTCCCGTCTTTTAATACTAAAGCATCTACTTGAGGAAAATCATCTTCCATCGTTACAATATTTCCACCAAAATAGAAGGTATCCCCTTTTTGCTGGTTGCTCTTACAGCTTAAAATAAAAAGAGGTAAAAAGAAAAATAGATATTTCGTAATTATTGCCATGTGAAAGGTTAACTGTACTAATGAATAACAAAAGAAATCAGTTAATTGTTTCGCAGCTCTTTGCAGGGGAATAGTCAGTTAATGCTTTGTGTTCGGCGATAAACAGATCGTCGACCTAACCGCGAGGATCATTTTGACGAATGCACTGAACCGACTGCAGATCGGTATGGAGGATAACGATTAAAAATAGTGGTATTGAAATGACTAAAAATGCGCATCTAGATACGCATTTTAGATTAAAGCAGAATCGGTAGTAGTTGATTCAGACTTTCTACCTGAAGAAAATTGCTTGGTTTAATCTCATCACTAGCTTGCTCATGTGTCCAGGTCACATGGTAAGGGACATGTATTGCCTGCCCTCCCAATTCCAATACTGGCAGCACATCGGAGTTGATTGAATTTCCGATCATGATAAAATTTTCGGCGGGGCATTCAATTTTGTTCAATAATTTTATGTAATCCTCATTTTTCTTGTTGCTCATAATCTCCACATGATGGAAATGCTTTTGGAGCCCCGATTTTTTTAGCTTTCTTTCTTGATCCAAAAGGTCACCTTTTGTGGCTACAATTAATTTATAATGTGGACTAAGCCTTACCAGCGTATCTTCGACACCTTCCAATAATTCAATCGGCATCTTTAATAAATCCTGTCCAATCGCTATGATTTTGTCTATTGTCTTCAGCGATAGCTGTCCAGCCGAAATACGGCTGGCAGTCTCTATCATACAAAGAATAAAGCCTTTCACACCATACCCATAGAGGGACAGGTTGTTCATTTCTGTTTCAAATAACTCTTTTGATACTGCATGTTGTGGAAGATAATTTTCCAATAGTGCGCAAAAATCATGTTCTGCTTTTTGAAAATATGGCTCGTTTATCCATAATGTATCATCTGCATCGAATGCAATGACTTTAATGGCAGTTTTATTGATAATCATTCTAATTTTAATTCAATTTAAGTAGTTTACTTGATCTTGGTACCATCATATTGTTCCCTTAGCCCCGTCAAGTTTAGGTCTGAATCATATACGGCATTAAAAGCAAACAGTTTTCCCTTAGCCACATAATCATAAATATAAAGATCGGTTAAAGGGGTCGGAATAGATTCCAGTTCGTCTGCAGAGATCCATTCGAGGTCACCCTCATTACAATAGGGTGCCTCTATATATTCGATATCCGATACATATACATAGCTGATCCAATTGTAATTGACCGGTGATGTTTCGGTTAACAAGCCACAAAATTGTTTTGAAGTGATATGGATTCCTGTTTCTTCCATGACCTCACGAACCACTGCATCGTCCGGGTTTTCAAATGGGTCTAATTTCCCACCAACGGGAACATACATATCTTTATTGGGTTCTTTAAGGCGCTTTAGCAATAGAAACTTATCTTTATTTCTTAATATACATAGTGTGGCTACGCGCTTCAAACCTGTCACTTCATTGCTCATCTCTTTTCTGTTTGTAACAAAAATAGAAAATGTTGCGAGAGTCTTCAAGCATTTTTAGCGAATTCATTCAGCTTATATCTCCTAAGTGACGACTTGCGTATCTATCTGATCGACATAAATCGCTTTGGTGACAGCTTTACCACGAGGCGAGCTAATAATTCCTACGCACTCATCTTTCATTTTGAATAGCTCTTTAAGAGGATAATATGGTTTCAATATTTTCATGGATCTAGGCTTATAACTTCGTATAAATGGGAAAGCCCATTATCCGATGAACTATCGGCATAATGGGCTATATCTGTAAAATAGATATGAATCATAGGGATCTTAAATGATAGGCTTTAGGCTGAACAAATGCCCGAATACCTTGAGCCGACAAAGTTGAACCTAAACCAGAATTTCTCCGCCCGGACCAAGGTACATTAGGGCTTACTCTGTCGCAGCAGTTCCAATATACTGTTCCTGTATCCATTTTGCCAAGGATATTCATTGCTCTGTCCTGATCGGAAGAAAACACTGCTGCAGTAAGGCCATACCTCGTATCTTGCATCAGCATTATTGCCTCCTCGTCTGAAAATACCTTTTGTATACCTATCAGCGGGCCAAAAGTTTCTTCACGCATAAGTGCCATATTGTGATTACAATGTTCGAATACAGTTGGGGCATAATAATATCCCTCACCTTCTAATGCGTGTCCGCCCAACCGCAGTATTGCTCCCTTTTCAAGGGCATCTTTCACCTGCTCTTCAAGAACGTCCAGTTGAGCAGCTCTGGTTAAAGGGCCAATAAATGTATCTTCAGCACATGGATCGCCCACCCGATAGGACGCTACCTCCTCAATAAATGCCTCGACAAACTGATCGTATATCTGTTCTGAAACATAGATGCGTTCAACAGCACAACAGCTCTGCCCATTGTTGTAGAAAGCGCCCTCAGCTGCCGACACTGCCGCCTGTTTTATATCTTTGACATCTTCAGTGACATATAGCGGATCCTTTCCGCCCAACTCAAGCTGGACTGGAACTAATTTATGTGCTACGGTCGTGGCAATATGCACTCCTGTCTTATAGGATCCAGTAAAAAAATAGCCGTCCAATGGCAATGATAAGATATGCTCGCCAATCCGCCCATCTCCTACAACACAATGAAATACATTATCAGGTACGCCTGCCTGATAAAGATATTTTGCAAACTGCAAGCCTGTCAACGTAGCAAATTCAGAAGGTTTATAGAGAACAGCATTGCCCGCAACCAAGGCATAGAGAAAAACATTGAAGCCGACATTATAAGGAAAATTCCATGCAGAAATATTGGCAATTACACCAAGTGGTTCATATCGAATATGTTCTAGCGTTGTGCCATCACGCACAATAACTTCTTCTGAAAGCCATCTTTCAGCATTTTTTCGGAGATGTTCAATGCGGTTCTGTGCTCCGTTAATTTCATTAAGCGATTGTATTATGGGTTTGCCCGTTTCTTTGGTAAGGATCTCTGCAAGCTCCTGTTTATTTGCCAAGATCAGCTGCCCAAATTGTATGATGCACTCTAAACGATCCTTTAAAGGAACTTTTGCCCATGTGTGCTGTCCTTGCTTTAGTAAGGATAGTGTATTTTCCAACTCAACTGTTGTGGTGGAAGGCAACGTTGCCGCTACAGCGCCAGTTGCAGGATTTCTAATTTCTATGTTGTTTTGCATGTTCAATAAAAACATTAAAAATCAAATTTTCATCTAAAAGTATTCCCTTCTGTGTTTGGGAAAATTCGGGATGCCATTGTACACCCATCACTTTCCCGGCCGCTTCTTTGATATAACCAAATGCCTCGATAAATCCGTCTTCCGAGCGCGCATACACTTCGAGATCACGGCCAAGATCTTTAACAGCCTGATGATGTACCGTGTTGACCAATGGATTGGCAACATGGCCATATAGTCTGTCGAAAAGTGTTCCTGCCTCTATATGGACCGGATGATTGATTGTATCATATAAACTTGCTGAGCGATGAACAGCCGAATGAGGAAGCTGACTAACGATATCCTGATACATTGTACCTCCAAAATACACGTTCATCAACTGAAATCCCCGACAGATGCCTAAGACCGGCTTATGATTTCTGATGGCATAATCCAATATTTTTAGCTCGTATTGATCCCGATAAGGGTCCCCTTTCCAGGGGCCGATAGGTTCCTCGCCATAATGTTGAGGAGCTATATCGCTTCCACCTTGAAGAACTATACCATCCATCTGGTGTAAGATGTCCGCTAACAATGATTCTTCAAGATCCGGCAATAATATAGGAAGAACACCTTTTTTACTTATCCATCGAGCCATATCATTTTCCATATAACTCAGTGATTTGTGGCCAAAGACTGTCCTCTCGGGGTCTGGATAAAAAAAACAGGCACTAATACCGATTTTTAACATATCATTTTCCTTCGTATGCGGTTTCATAAATTGCAAGAAAATCTGCTTTACTAACAGGCTTGGGGTTCGATGGGTGACAGAAATCTGCAAGCGCAAGTTCTGATAAAGGTTGCAAATGTTCCTTTTTTACGCCAATTGCGGGTAACTGTGTAGGCAGTCCCAAACGCACATTGAGGTCAAACAGATAGTCAACAACCTTGTCTCCAGCATTGTTGCCAAGCCCCAAAGCCATGGCCATCTTATCGAAACGATCTTCAAAACCCGCATAATTAAACTGCATGCCGTAAGGAAGATTTACCGCGTTGGCCAGTCCATGATGAGTATCGAGGAGCGAAGAAAGCGGATGCGCTAAACTATGAACGACTCCTAATCCCTTCTGAAATGCAACAGCTCCCATCAATGATGCCAAAAGCATTTTAGAGCGCGATTGCAAGTCAGATTCTTTTGTAGCGCACTCAATCGAAGTAGCCACCATGGCCATTCCTTCAAGCGCAATACCATCACACATCGGATGGTACCCTTTGGCCAAATATGCTTCCATATTGTGGGTAAGTGCGTCCATTCCCGTTGCCGCCGTAATAAACGGTGGCAGGTCCATTGTAAGCAAAGGATCGGCAAATACAATTTTTGCCATCAATCTCGGACTAAACAGAATTCGTTTTTTCTTGGTTTCATCTTCTGAAATAATAGCACTACGGCCCACCTCACTCCCGGTCCCAGCGGTCGTAGGTACAGTAATCAATGGTGGTATCTCGTTGGTCACATAGATATCGCCTCCGATCAGATCGTCGTAATCAAATAAATCACGATGATGATTTGCGCGCAAGGCAATTGCCCGTGCTACGTCGAGTGCTGCTCCACCACCAACGCCAATAATTGAATCTCTATTTTGCCCTCTAAAGACATCTCCTCCCAAAAGGACATCAGATTTTACTGGATTTTTGTGCAAATCATGAAAGACAATAACGTCGATCCCTTTGTTCGTCAGCTTTTGTTGAACTTCCTTAAAAAATGGCAGTTCGGCAATAGTCGGATCCGTTACCAATAAAGGGCGACTAAGTCCATTGGCCAATAAATAGCCTGGGAGCTCGTCGATCACTCCAGCACCAAAACGGATCGGTGTAGGAAAATTAAAACCATAAATTTTTGCTGTATCCATCGTTCAGTTATATAATTTCAAAATATCTTTTTGTTTCCCAATCTGTTACTTGTTCTGAAAATTGTCGCCATTCCCATAACCTTGATTTACAAAAATGATCGACAAACTTTTGGCCAAACAACTCGGATGCTATTTGCGATTGCGCCATTCGAGTGGTCGCATCGTAGAGATTTCTTGGTAATACGCCATGTTGCAGATCTTCATAACCATTTCCGATAGTATGTCGATTGTCCAATGGCAATTTATGTTTGATGCCGTACAACCCGCTAGCCAAACATGCTACTATGGCCAAGTAAGGGTTCACATCTGAACCGACAACACGGTGTTCAATGCGCGTGGCTTTAGGGCCACCTTCAATGACCCGGAGTGCTGTGGTACGATTATCTATGCCCCAGGTCAGGGTTGTAGGTGCCCATGCTCCTTCAGTCAGCCTTTTATAACTGTTAACAGTAGGCGCCAATAACGGTAGAATATCAGGTAAACAATACAATTGCCCAGCAAGAAAATGCTTCATCAACTGGCTCATTCCGAGTTCATCTTCTTTATCATAAAAGAGGTTACTCTGTTTGTTGAGATCCCAAAGACTTTGATGCACATGGCCGCTGCAACCTGGTAAATCCTTTGTCTGTTTAGCCATAAAACTCGCGGTAATATTATGTTTTTTCCCAATTTCTTTAACGGCAGATTTAAAGAGCGTAGCCCTATCAGCAGCTTCAAGGGCATCACTACATTGGATAGCTGCTTCCAGTACACCTGGCCCGGTCTCCGTATGTAGACCCTCAAGAGGTACGTCGAATCTTTCGAGCATGGCTAAAAGATCCTGAAAAAAGTCATAATTGTCGGACATCCGTAAGATAGAATAGCCAAACATACCAGATGTGATTGGTGTCATATCTGTGAAACTATTTTGGGAAGAGGCATCATTGGCTTTCACGAAATTAAACCATTCAAATTCCTGTGAAAAAATTGGTTTAAATCCAGCAGTCTCCGATTGTGAAATTATGGTTTTAAGGAGAGCTCTTGGACACACATTTTGGTCCTGAGAAAGCGGAGATTCAAAATCAGCTAGAAAAAAGGGAATATCCTCCTGCCAGGGAATCTGTCGAAATGTATTTCCATCAATACGTGCCGGGAAATCGCCGTATCCCGTATGCCAGCCTGTAATTTCCACATTGTCATAAACCTGATCGTTAACATCCCATCCAAACACCACCGAACAAAATCCAAATTCATTGTCCAGTGCAGAGATAAACTTATCGCGATGCATGAATTTTCCACGTAAGACCCCGTCTATATCTGCAACGGCAACTTTAACGTGAGTACTTGTGCATGCTTTTAGTTTGGAAATAATTTCATTTTTAGTTATCATAATTCGATGGTTTTATCCTTGTCAAGGAAGATTAGGAAATAAAGGTATGATAAGATGACAAGCCCAAAGAATAATAGAGCTGTCAATGGGTTATAATATATCATTGCAATGAGACAAACGACAGCGATAATCAACGCAATCGCTGGAAACAACGGATACAACGGAACTTTGAATGGGCGTTCCAGATCAGGTTCCTTTTTTCGCAAGGCAAAAAATGACCACATGGATATAATGTAAAGACAGATTGCCCCAAAACATGCGATGGTAATAATACCTGCGGTCTTCCCGGTCAGTAATGCTATGATGCCAATAGCCATATTGATTAAGAGTGCATTGGCCGGAGTCTTAAATCGTTGATGTACTTTTCCAAGAATCGACGGTGCATAACCCACTCTCCCAAACTCGAAGGTAGCTCTGCCACCAGCGAGAATGATACCATGAAATGAGGCTATAAGACCCAATAGGCCAACACCTATAAGTAATTTATAAAGAATATGGCGATTATCAATGACGTGTGCAATAGCAAGTGGCAACGGCGAATCTGACGGTTCAGTACTTCCGACAGGATACACAACAGCCTCCCAACCGCCGACACCCACCGCCGATAAAAATGTAATGATACAAAGCACAACTAAAGTCACTATGGCCGATCCAAAACCGATTAACACATTTTTCTGTGGATTGATAGTTTCCTCAGCGACATTGGCCACACCTTCAATAGCGAGAAAAAACCAGATAGCAAACGGAATAGCAGCAAAAATGCCAGAGAACCCATTGGGCAATGCGTTGTGCTCAAGGTTAGAGAATTCGAAAGCTGGAAATGTAACCCCTGCAAATATCAGTAATTCAATAACCGCAAGAACAGTTACAACCAATTCAAATGATGCAGCGAGCTTAACCCCCAGTATATTCATTGAAGTGAAAATCACATAGGCCCCAATCGCAAAAATAAGATAGTCAACCGAAGGATGCAGTAAATGTAGATAAGCACCTATAGCAGCGGCAATGGCAGGCGGTGCAAAAACAAACTCGATATTTTGTGCAATACCGGCGACAAATCCCAAATGCTTGCCCAGTCCTCGATTGGCATATTCAAAGGCTCCGCCAGCCCTAGGAATCGCACAAGCCAGCTCTGTATAGCTGAATGTAAATGTAAGATACATGATAATAACGAATACTGTAGCAATGGCCAATCCCAATGTGCCGCCTTCCGCCAAACCGAGATTCCATCCAAAATACATTCCCGAGATAACATAGCCTACACCTAATCCCCATAACATAACAGGACCAAGGACTTTTTTTAATTGAGGCTCACTCATAATTTTATTTAGGTTGGTAAATTGATAGTAATTAACTAATCTAAATTTACTACATATAGTTTAAATGATAGTGTTATATATCTGTGATTATAGCTATTTTAGTAAAATAATATGGTTAGATATCATTTACTAGTGTATACGATCTAACTATAGTCTTAGATATACTTTTTTTAGATTTAATTTACTACGATCATGAAATTGGATGAGAAAGACCTCATGCTTCTGGACCTGTTGCAACAGGATGCGAATATAAGTAACAAGGAAATATCTGACCGTGTTAATTTATCGATGACTCCCGTATACGAACGTATTAAGAAATTAATAGCAACCTCTGTTCTTAAACAGAAAGTCTTTCTGCTTGACAGAAGAAAACTTGATCTTAATCTAATGGTACTCGTATCCATCAGTATGGAAAAACATTCCAATGAAAGTGCCTTGTTATTTATGGAAGAGATACAAAAATTTCCAGAAGTAGTCGAGTGTTTTCACGTAACGGGCGCATTTGACTATCAAATAAAGGTCATGGTTAGGGATGTCGATCACTATCACGAATTCAATTTTAATAAACTGGCAACAATCAAGGGAATCAGACATATGGAAAGTTATTTTGTGATGAAAGAAATCGTGAATACAACTCGTCTCCCAATCTTTCTTTGATAATTTAGTCTAGCGTATTTTGGATTTCAAATGATTCAGCTTTCCGATTCTGCACTGATGACTCTCCTAATTTAGCCTCCCAAAATTGATGGATTTCATTGGTATAGCAACTGCACTTAGGCAATGGTTCATACCTGCAGAACCATGCCCTTTGTATGTAAAGTGTTGTTTATAGGAGGACAATATTCTCAAGCGATACGCCTACTCCCTTCAGAGCAGCATAGGTTAATTTGTCCATTGATGCTCCGTCAAAATCAATAGTTTTAAGACTCTTATAATATTTATTCGTAAGCGCAAAGGTTGGCCGAAAGAAAACATTTCTAAGAATCACCCCGCTAAATGAACTGTTTGCTAGGTCTGCATTATCGAATTTTACATCCATAAAAACTTGCCCATCGAAGCTTATGCCTCTCATATCACAAGACTGAAAGCTAACACCATTAAATTCACAGTCTTCAAAAATAGTTCTTCTGAGATCCGACGCTGTAAATTTTACATCAGCCACCTTTATACCAATACCTCCAGTTGTAATTATGCTACTATCGTTGTATTCTAACAACTTCGCGTTGTTACCCATAAAATATAGCCCTATGCAGCTGTTTAAACAGGATTTTAAGTGAAAACTCCTAAAAGACGAACCTTTGTTTATAGTGACACCATCCAATATTTTAAATCTTGGGGTAAAGTCAAAGACAAATTTTGCCTAATTTAGGAAGATTTACCATAGGAATATAAGTTAAAACATGTTGCCTTCAATTGTCCAGTTGGTAGATGACTTTCTTGTAGCAATTCGTAGGCAACCATGAATACCGCCAAGCTAGTTTAAATATTTCTAGAAATTTGATCTATATTTATGTACCTAAAATTTACATATGTTGGAGAATTTTGAGTTTTACCTTTTTTTAGTTCTACTAATCACTATGTTGATCATGTTGGCGAAGAAAATTCAGGTTGCATACCCTGTTTTACTCGTATTAGCGGGACTTGTAATAAGTTTTATCCCGGGAGTTCCTCCTATAAAGGTAGAACCCGAATTGATATTCATTATTTTTTTACCGCCACTCCTCTACGAGGCCGCTTGGTCAACTTCCTGGAAAGAACTCTGGCGATGGCGTCGGATTATCTTCAGCTTTGCCTTTGTTGTCGTCTTTTTTACAGCATTATCCGTTGCCGTTTTTGCCAACTATTTTATTCCAGGATTCTCCTTAGCTCTTGGCTTTCTATTGGGTGGAATAGTTTCCCCTCCCGATGCGGTTAGTGCTGGTGCAATTTTAAAATTCGTGAAGGTACCCAAAAGGCTGGCGTCCATACTGGAAGGTGAAAGTTTGTTGAATGATGCTTCCTCATTAATAATTTTTCGCTTTGCAATGATTGCTGCTGCTACTGGCCAATATGTTTGGTACCAAGCCGCCGGAAGCTTTATTTGGATGTGTATTGGTGGAGTGGGAATCGGACTTACAATTGCCTATGTTTTTTTGAAAATGCACAAACTTTTACCAACCGATTCCAATACAGATATATTGCTAACTTTTATTGCACCGTTCTCGATGTATTTGGTAGCGGAACAGCTCCACGCTTCTGGGGTTCTTGCGGTTGTCAGTGGCGGCTTATTTCTCTCTTATCGTAGTCACGATTTTTTGAGCAGTGCATCCCGGATCCGGACAGTAACCGTATGGGAAAGCTTCTGCTTTCTGTTGAATGGCATCGTCTTTATGCTTATCGGATTAGATTTACCGGAAATTGTTTTTGGATTGGGTGATACCAATATCTCTACTGCTATTGGATATGGCGTAGCAGTTACAATAGTCCTTATTCTTGTACGAGTTTTTGCAGGGTATGCTGCAGTAATTACCACCTTGATTATGAGAAATTTTATAACGGTCGCAGATGCTCAATCCCCGGGTTGGCAAACGCCAATGATTATCGGCTGGACGGGAATGCGTGGTGTCGTTTCTTTGGCAGCAGCACTATCCATCCCATTAACTTTAGCTGATGGATCTCCTTTCCCTCAACGAAACCTTATTCTTTTCATCACATTTGTTGTGATTCTGTTGACCCTACTCGTTCAAGGCTTGACGCTCCCTTTTATATTAAGAAAAATCAAATTAGTAGATAGAGACTTTATTAGAAGTGAAAAGGAGATCGATTATGAAATTCAGAACAGATTGGCCCAAGTCGCCGTTGACAAGATTCGTAATGATTACGCGGACAAAGTTGAAAGTTTTCCTACCTTGAAGGATCAACTACAGAAGTATGAAAATCAACTGCGGAGCTCCGAGATCATCATTAATTACGCCGAATACCGTAAAATCTATATCGATATCCTCGAAACCCAGCGCATTTGGCTTATCAATAAAAATCGTGAGGAACTTTTATTGGACGAAGAGATCATTCGAAAACACCTTCGTTTACTAGATCTTCAGGAAGAAAGATTGAATATGAGAAGTTAGTTTATCCCTAGATCAGCCTAATACTGTACATTAATGATCGACAATACCGTTTGAATTGTCGATCATTAGTAGCTAATTTACTTCATCTTCATCCAAATAAATGTCGTGGACAACAAAACGAATATTTTTGCTAAACACCAACATATCCTCCACATCTTCAGAATCTATAGCATAAAGTGTTTCTACCCCACCTTCATCCAGAAGTTCGGAATCTGGTATAAGTTCAAAAAAAGTGATTCCTTCAACAATGGATAATTCTTCAACTTTAATATATGATACATCCTGGCTTTTCCAAAGTGAGAGAATTTCCTTGGAAAACAATCGATAATTATTAGCTTGATTTGACATGGTCGCAAATTAGCAAAAAAAAACTCATTATATTTCTGTTATAACGTTTCTAAAATCTTACTGACTTTTTCATTTTTAGGATTAATTTCAAAAACTTTTCGATAATTCTCCTTAGCGCTATCTATTTGTCCTGACTTCAGGTAGGCTTCCGCTAAACTATCATACACATTTTCACTTTTAGGATATAGCATCGTATTCACCTTAAATATATCAACAGCTTGATTTATTTTATGCTGATTGAGCAGTTCATAACCTACGCCATTCAGGAAACCTTCTGAAAGCAAATCATTGGAACTATCCTGTTCTTTTGCTTTTTGATAAGCTTTTAATCCATCCTCGAAATTTCCTTCTAAAATAAGCTCCAGCGGAGTCCGGTCATTTGCATTGACTTTCGGATTTCTGGAATAAATCTTTTTATCGCGCAAAATCTGTACAAGCTCATATTGGCCGCTTTCGGTATCCTTTGAAAATATGACGTTTACGTTTCGATCTCGCATAGCAAATGTATTTGCCGACACTTTAACCAATTCTACAGGCTTGTCTAAATTTTGGGCTGACATTAGCTTGCCATTTTGATTATAGACCCTTATAACACCATATTTTCCAGATCTATAACGTCCACTATTGTCATGCAGTTCTTGAGGACTTAGTGGCAAAATTTTATTTATTGGAGCTAGATAATTGGGCCATTGATAAGTTAATGCGACCGCTCGGACAAGTTCGTTGATAAATTCAGGTTTGTTTGTGTTCGTAAGAATAACTACTCCATCACCGCTTGTTTTATTTCCAATAAAATAGGAGCTAAAGCCTTCGTTCCATCCACCATGGCAAAAATAAGATGAGCCGTTATAATCTTCTAGGAATACACCTAATCCTATAATAGGTTCAATATAGGGACTTGTGAATTCTTCTGCCATCTTCTTAGAGATAACAAGACTACTTTTGCCATTTAAAGTCCGTTGAATATCGATTACGAATCTAGCGTAATCTTCTGCTGTTGACCATAGGCCCGCAGCCGCCTGTTCTGGGTAGACATGATATCTTCCTTCTACCTTTTTGCCATCCATCGTATAAGCCGTCGCCGCAAATTGTCTTTTCGATTCAGGAAGAGGCTGGGCAAAAGTGCTATTTTTCATACCCAAAGGTGAGAGTACCTTTTCTTCCATAATACTGCCATAATCTTTTCCTTCAATGTCAACGAGCATCTGTTGAAGTACCGTATACCCACCGCCTGAATATCGAAAATCTGAGCCGGGAAGTTTATCAACATAAACCATAGGTGTATTAGCTGGCTTTACACCACTCAGTACTTCAACCGCTGTAGGAATTGGGTCTGTTATCCGATACCCCGGGAATCCACTTACAGTAAGTCCCGCAGTATGGCTAACGATATTTTTGAGTGTAACATTTTCCCTTTTGGTCCAGTCATTTTTAGGTATTTTCCAAGATTTTAGGTACAAATTCACATCGACATTCGATTCCAACTTGCCAAGCTCAACTTCCTTCAGTGCGGCATATGCACTTACAGGCTTGCTCATGGAGGCCACCTGAAATAAGGTATTTGACCTGACAGGCGTTTTCGAATCGAGATCGGCAAAGCCATAAGTTTTGCTCCATAATACTTCAGAGTTTTTTATCACAGCGATGCTTACCCCTGGAACCTGATAGAATTCCATACGCGATATAATATTCCATGTCGGTTCACCCTCAAAACGAACAGGGGGTATTAGACTGGATTCTACATGAGAAATCTCATTTATTTTTTGGTGGGCCGTTTGAGCAAATGCGGTTGACACTAGTATCGCAAAAATTCCAGTAATTGGTAAAGCTTTCATTTTATTTATGATCATTTAAATGGTAATACAAAGCTTCTATCCTATCAATCTTTAGCTTTGTAATTCTTCATTGAAATCTAATGCCAATTTTATTGCCAAAAACATAAGCCACTATAAGACAGTTTGATATCATACTGTTTTAATATAAATTGATCGTATTCGGACA
>NZ_DDGR01000012.1:0-2745 GCF_002337775.1 Sphingobacterium sp. UBA1897 | reverse complement strand
TGTCCGAATACGATCAATTTAATTAGGTAAGTGGTACCTCGATTTTCTAATATCATCACCTGTCTGCCTTATCGCATGTTCGCATGCAGCAGCCATCTTCATTGTCGTAGTAGGATCGTAAATAAAAGTTTCCTTTGGATTGTATTGCGGAAAATATGAGCGGGGATACTAGCCCCGCTACATCATTTGATTAATTGATACTTAATGATTAGGATTACCATAGTAGTTTTGGTAATTCTGAATGGTAGCGCTAAACCATGCTCCACAGCTACTATAATACATATCATTGGCTCCATAGCTGGTGTATGTTAGAACTTGAGTTTCGATCAACTGACCACTTGTATTATAGATACTCATCGTCAATCTACATAGCGTACGAGACTTTCCGAGTTTGATCTCTTTGGCTTCGCTCACAATATTCAAATTAGTTTTTCCAGTTTGTGATTCGTAAATCGTTGATTTTTCAACAACGCTGTTGTCGACCGATTTTGGACCTGTTTTTGCAAAAGTAGCAGATGACATTAAAGCCAAGGCTACGACGCTCATCATTAATTTTTTCATGTTTTTAAGTTTTAGATAAATACATTGGAGGACCAGCCTCTCTGTTAATTAATCCAAAACTGCTAATAAATTTAATTCAGTAAACCCTGTAATAAATATCTGTTGTAGTGGTAACAATATTCGGTTAGTTTGATCAAATTTTTGAAAATAAATAAGAATTCAAAAAATTCTACTACCTTTGCAATCATCAGATGATATGATTATATGAAGACTGAAGCTATCGTACGAAGATCCTTGGCGGAGGAAGTTGCCGCGGCAATAGAAGAAAAAATCAAATTGGGTGAATTTCCTGTAGAATCTAAACTTCCTACGGAACCAGAATTGATGAAGCAATTTGCTGTGGGCAGATCCAGCATTCGTGAAGCTGTCAAATATTTAAGTCAATCAGGCTATCTAAATGTGCAACAAGGGCTTGGTACTTTTGTCAAAAGTAGTACGGGGCATCATGCCCTTGATTCAAAAATTGAGAAAGCCAATTTTAACGATATTTTTGAAGTTAGACACGTATTAGAGTTGCGAATTATTGAAAAAGCAGCCTTAAATCGTACTTCGAAAGGTCTCAAAGATATGGCGCAAGCACTTAAAAATAGAGCTAGATACGCCGAAATGGGAAATTTGACCGCATGCGTTAATGCTGATATTGCCTTTCACAGTGCAATTGCTGAATCATGTGGAAATAGTATTTTGACCGCTTTATATACAACCTTATCTGAGCATGTCAATAAGTTCTTCATGACTATTTATAAGGATACAGTCCCCTTCTTAACTTCTCAACAGCAACACGAGGAACTGATGTTGGCAATTAAAGATAAAGAAGTGAAAAAAGCTGTTGATATTGCTAACCGAATTATCCAACAACTGTAATTTTCCTGTAGCATATACAAACTATCATTCTAAATATATTCAATTTTTATCAACTAAAACATCAGATGACCTGATGAATATTTCCTTTATGAAAACACAATCACTAAACCCGAGTGGATCTTGGAAAAGTTCCGAAACCGTCTATCCGATTTTATTTGCGATTAGTCTTTCACACTTGCTCAATGACCTGATTCAATCTGTCATCCCAGCAGTGTATCCCATGTTAAAGTCAAATTATGCCCTTAGTTTTACCCAAATTGGTATTATAACGTTGGTTTTTCAGCTTACCGCCTCTATTTTGCAACCTTTTGTAGGTTTGTATACAGATAAAAACCCTACTCCCCGGTCACTTGCTGTCGGTATGCTTTTTTCTTTAGCCGGATTGATATGCATTTCTTTTGCGTCAAACTTTATCTACATTCTCCTTTCTGTAAGTCTAATTGGGATGGGTTCGTCTATATTTCATCCTGAAGCTTCTCGAGTTGCTCATTTAGCTTCCGGAGGCAAAAAAGGTCTCGCCCAGTCGATCTTTCAGGTCGGTGGTAATGCTGGTGGTGCGATAGGTCCCCTTCTTGTCGCACTTATTGTGATCCCTTTTGGCCAACAATACATCGGTATGTTTGGGGTATTGGCCATTGTAGCCGTTATGATTCTTACTTATGTTGGTAATTGGTATCAAATACACCTCAAGCCTAAGGCACAAACAACTTCCGTTGCTGCTTCAAAATCTGATCTGTCAAAATCAAAAGTAATTTTTGCACTTGTAATTTTATTGATACTCATTTTTTCCAAATATTTTTACATGGCTTCAATGACCAGCTACTTCACCTTCTATTTGATCAATAAATTCCATGTTTCTGTTCAGGAATCTCAGATTTATTTATTTATATTTCTTGCTTCTGTTGCCGCTGGCACTATATTGGGTGGTCCCTTGGGCGATCATTACGGACGTAAATTAATAATTTGGGTATCAATTCTTGGGGCAGCGCCATTTACGTTACTATTACCCCATGTAGGACTTGGACTAACCATTGTCCTTGCTATTATAATCGGTTTGATCATCTCCTCGGCATTTTCTGCTATCTTGGTTTATGCGACAGAGCTTATCCCCGGGAAAGTTGGGATGATTGCAGGCTTATTTTTTGGTTTTGCCTTTGGCATGGGGGGCATTGGTTCGGCTGTATTGGGCTGGCTTGCAGATCGCACTTCAATTGAATATGTATTCAACATCTGCGCTTATCTTCCATTAATTGGAATCGTTACAGGATTACTACCTAATATTAGTCAAAAGAAAAACTAGTTATTAATAAGAAAAAGCCC
>NZ_DDGR01000018.1:480724-688653 GCF_002337775.1 Sphingobacterium sp. UBA1897 | reverse complement strand
CACCCGGCTTTGTTTTTTTGTTCTTTAAAAATCGTATTTTGTTTTTAAACACACGAACGATGCTAACATTTGCAGAAAAAGTAGTTTTATTCAATAAACACCTTCATTATCAAGGAAGTCTTCCCCCAGAATTCAATGTTATCAACCCCTACCTTGATAACCCCGAAACATTAGTCGTAATGGAACAGTTCTACCAGAAATATTACAATGATAATCTAACCAGAAAATTCATTATCGGCATTAATCCGAGCAGACACGGTGCTGGTGTAACGGGAGTTCCTTTTACAGACACCAAAAGATTAGTTAGTGCATGTGGAATAGAGATGCAATCTGCACATACCCATGAAATATCTTCGGTTTTTATGTACGATATGATTGAAGCTTATGGTGGCCCAGAGATCTTCTACAAACAGTTTTACATCAATTCGCCATTTCCTCTCGCGATTGTGCGAGAAACAAAGCCCAACAACTGGATCAATGCAAATTATTACGACGACAAGCAACTTTTTGATATGGTCAAACACTTTATGATCGATTCCCTAAAACAGCACATTTCCATAGGCTTAGCGACGGATGAGGTCTTTGTGCTCGGAAAGAAAAATGCAACCTTTCTTGCTAAAATCAATAATGAAGAAAAGCTCTTTGGAAAAATGACCATTTTAGACCATCCTCGCTATATCCAGCAATATAAATCCAAAGACAAACTGCATTACATCGATAATTACATCAGCTTGTTAACCGGCCTTTAAATATATCAGTGTGTCTTCCCTCCATTATGCTTTAGCCTTCATTCCGTCTTTAACTCGGAGACAACACGGACACATATCGTACTCATGCCGCTAGCATGTCGAGCCTATCACGTCGTTGTCCCGAAGCTGTTACGAAATTATTCCGAAGCTTTCTCGAAGTGTATACAACGATCATACAATTTAGAAAGATCCCTAACTGTGGTGGCGTATTTTTTACAAATTCCACAGCGTCCTTTTGCTTCCTATTTCCAAATCTCCAATAGGAGTCGAACAGCAATTTCCATTTCCCCAAAAATTAACAACAAATTGTTTTTAAGCAACTTAACAAGTAATTTTATTCTATGGCAACATTAAAAAATGGAAATCTGAAAGGCGCCGTTGGAAATATCGTCTTTCGACAATCAAATGAACAAACAATCGTACAGACGATACCGAAACCTGTAAAGAAACCGACTCCGGCCAAAAAAGCTATTGGATCAGATTTTGGACATATCAGCACCGCCGGTGCCCGAATCAGGGAATTCATGGGGGATATACATTTGAACATGCATGATAGCGACATGCACAACAGGTTAATCACACAGCTCAAAAGAGTGGTCCGTCCAAATGGGCGTCCCACTGGAATGAAAACCATTCATGGGGGAAAAATAGATCGTTTAGTCAATTTTCAATTCAACGATAAATGCCACATCCATGATTTTATGCATTTTGACCCAGATCTTAGCTTATTGGATAAGCAGGTCCATATTCGATTTCCAAAGTTCGACCTTCGCCATGACATCGTATTACCAAAACATTGCGACGCACTGGCAATAAATTTTACCGTCGCCGTATTTAACTTCGAGCTACAGCAGCATATCCATTTTTATTGCCACGAGATTGAACTTAACCTTCATCGATCAGACAAAATAATCGAGCTTGAGGAGCTTATTTTTGATATGGATTATAAAAACGCCGAGACAATAATCGTGGGCATGAATATAGAATATTACAAATTGTTACGTCAAAAACACCTGTTACTTAACAATAAAGAATTTCATCCAGCTGCTATTGTTGCCGCATTTGCTATTGAATCCTAAATAAATCGATATTTTTAACAAGCAGGGAATAAACGGAGTATTCGCCTTTTTTTGCGGCAAATAATTCTTTTATTTACCGCATATACTTTAAAGTCACGGCAGTTTATACACATGAACGATATCGTTGGGGGCACAAGTACAAACGATACGGCGGTTATTCGACCCTTCATGCTATGATATAAGAATTATCCACTACAACTTCGTTGCACGAAGCATTTCTCGCTTGCCTGGTGCACCAGGCGCCTTTTCTATTGAAAATCCCAATGCTTTCATACTGCGTTTGAGGTTCCCGGTAATAGCGTAGGTCACAAAGACACCACCCGGTTTAACAAACTGCGCGATATGTCCCAACGCAGCATCATTCCACATCTCAGGCTGATGCACTGCCGCAAAAGCATCAAAATAAACGACATCAAACAAGCGATCCGACTGGAAATTCATCAATAAGGTATGGTCAATATGAAGCTTTAAGTACTCGTTAATCCGTACGTTTTCCGTCAAAGCCTGCTCGTATGCATTCAAATAGCTTGCCCACACGGTCGGATCTACCGTCGCCTCATAGCCCGTTGCAGCAATAGTAGACAAAGGCAAAGGAAATCCTTCTATCCCGACGTATTCCACCTGAACGGATTTATCGCTAAGAAAGTCAGCTGTTTGCAAAAAATTCAAGCCTGTTCCGAACCCCACCTCCAAGATACCGACGTCGGTCGCTCCTGTCGTTTGTACATAGTGTTCGAGCCCTGTTTTTATAAAAACATGCCTGCTTTCTTGCACCGCACCATGTTTCGAATGATAACATTCACCTATTTCTGCATTAAACAACGTTTTCGAGCCATCTCCTGTCGTTACAAATTCCATTTTTATAAAAATACTTTAAGTTCTAATTTTCACACATGACGTCCAAATGAAGAAACAGACGCCAAACGAATGGCCTACTCCTTGTCCATGACACTTAGTCACTGCTACTGTCCAAAGATAAAAAAGCCGATGCGTGTATCAAAATCCTCATGATTTCCGAAGCACGACCATCTATCAGCGTAGCCTGAAGGAGATGTCAACCAATTAAGCAGTACATCGACTTCCAAATGAAAAATACATATTAATACCGAGCGTGCAGAGATGATGGATACCTCGACAAAAAAAGTTTTCAGTAAGATAACAAGGTCGGCAAAAAGCGGATTTTTTCAGCAAGGTAAAACAAAAATGAACAAACACGCATAAATTCAGCTCGTTTTAATAGACCTATTCGAGAAAAACACTATTTTAGCAATTTAAATACAAAATATTCACAAAACCTAATGAAATATCCAAACCTAACAAGCGCAAGCAATACAACAGCATTGGATATTCTCAATGTGACCAAATACAAAGACAATATAAGCAGTTCTTCCATGTGAATGAACTCCTTTTGAAATAACTAATCATACACCTATGAAATACGCTACAAAAACTTTTGTGCAGAACTACGGCAGTATCTTACTTCTACTCCTTGGGATCAGTATTGGAAGTTTGATCGGCATCTTCTTTCCGCATATCGTCAACAATCTTAAACCGATCGGTGACATTTTCCTAAACCTCCTCTTTGTCAGCGTCATACCATTGGTGTTTTTTGCCATATCCTCATCTGTTGCGAATATCAATGGCGACAGTGTACTGGGAAGGATCATCGGCATGATGTCGTTCGTATTTGTACTGGGTATTGTCGTCGCCGGACTGTCAAGCATCTGCTTCCTTTACCTCTTTCCAGTAGATGCTCCACTGCCTATCGAACAAACAAACAAGATCATGGAAACAGTTGTTCATGATTCTTGGGGTGAAAAAATGGTCCGCTTTTTAACCGTTAGCGAATTTTCAAGTTTATTATCACGACAAAATATGCTGGCCTTTGTCATCTTTTCGTTCCTCGTTGGCATTGCTACGCGCAAATCAGGGGCATCTGCAGAGACCTTCCGTAAATTTATAAACTCGGGCAATGTTGTGATGGGAAATCTGCTCGTGATGGTCATGAACCTCGCGCCCATTGGTTTGGGAGCATATTTTGCCTATCAGGTTGGAACATTAGGCCCTCAGCTTTTTGGTTTTTATGCCAAACCTATCGGTCTATATTACTTTTTTGGAATCTTCTATTTTTTCACGGTATTCAGTTTATTCGCTTTTTTTGCATTCGGACTAAAGGGAATTAAACGTTACTGGCAAAACAATATATTGCCTTCCTTGACCGCATTGAGCAGCTGCAGTAGTCTCGCCACCATGCCAGCCAACTTACTTGCAGCCAAGCAAATTGGAATCCCGGACAGCGTCGCTAGTGTCGTCATTCCCCTAGGCACAACATTGCACAAGCATGGATCCGCGATCGCCTGTATCTTTAAAATCTATATCGCACTTTTATTAAGCGGAAAGGAATTTTTTGATCCAGCCAATCTGATTATGGCGGTTGGCATTACGTTACTGGTGAGCATCGTAGCCGGAGGTATTCCTAATGGTGGCTACATCGGAGAAATGCTGATCATATCGGTTTATCAGATGCCAACGGAGGTGATCCCTTCCATTATGATCATAGCAACCCTCGTCGATCCCCTGGCAACAATGCTCAATGCTACTGGAGATACCGTGGCCGCTATGCTCACCACCAGATTGATCGGGCAAAAACTGGCTGACCCTATTCCCGAAAACCCAGGTTAAACAATCTCCAAACGACAAACATTTGAACGCTGGACCAACGAAGATCCTATCAAGCGGATCCATGTAGGTCCTACTTATGGCTGGCTGATCAAAAACGGTAGGCAAAAAACAGCTCGCCATATTGATGCCGGTGAAACACCGATTTGAGCTCTTTCGAATTGAAGATGTAATTGATACCGTAATTGATCTTGTGGTTAGACCAATTGAAACCAATGCGGTGACTAAGCATCCAAGGCTGAATAGTGTATAATTTGCCTATGGGATCATTTTTACCTCTCCCTCCTTCTACCGTTGCGCTGTAAAAAATACGAGACACGCTTGGTTGATAGACAAAATACCATTCTTTATCATTGTTCGCTCTTCCCTGTGTCAAATGCCCATGTGTAAAGGTGGATGCCTGATAGGATTTCAGCTTCCCCAACCGAAGCGGGGCCGCAATTCCCATATTGGTATTATTTAATCCAATGGTCCCCTCACCTATAATTCCGACATCGAATTGCTGATTTTGACTGCGATATAGTCCTTTTTTATAGGTTGCACTTAAATCAATACCAAAGGAATTTCCAAGCTGCGTATCCCAACCTGTCGCCTCGTACATCCCAAAGAGATGATGGATAAACTTCTGTGCTTCTTCACCGTAGGATTTAGGGCCGATCTGCGCCAATTCAGTCTTAAACTCAACAACCTGATCGTGCGGTAAAAACCGTGTTATCCCAGCACTAAAATAGAGGTAACCTGCAAATGGTCTATCGTATTTCTTTTCCTGCCGTCTATAGTCAATGATACTGATACCATTGTAAATCCGTTGGCCTATTTCAAAATCCAATACCGTATTTGAAGTCTGACTATCTGGTTTCCCTGGCAACGCAATCCTATAGTTGATATTGATACCATTGGTATAATAGCGGTCCTGACCGGTCAGTAGATAAACGTCATTGTCATTTTGGATAGCAATTTCCTGATTACGGAATTTTACCTGTCCAAAAACAAAAAAGCAGGGGAATATAACAGCCCAAAAGAGGCCTAAAAATCGCAAAGCAACACTCATATTAACAGGCAATTGTAAAATTCATGCGATATCATTAGAACCAAAATAGCAAATTTCACTTCAAATTATCCAAAAGCATTCGAATCTAGCTTATTTTTCCAATTAATTCAAACTATTTAGAATAGATATAAATAATATGGAAAAGTTGCATTATTCCTTTCTTAGCGAATCTATTTGTAATTTTGCATTCGATTAGGTCTCAAATGTAATCAATTTGGGATTTTAGTGAGCACAACGTTGTCAGATTTGGGTAATAATCTTTCTGAAAAAACAGGAGGATATCTGGCAGATTGGAATAGCTATTCATCGTTAAGAAAAAACAAACCGGGTGAAACGAGCTCATTTATACGATGAGATCAAACACTTATAAAATAAGTAAATACAAATGAAAAAAAGTTCAATTATTCTAATCGCTATCATTGCTGTCGCAATTGCCATGATACTTGTTATCTATACCGATTCAAGTACCTATTCGACATTTACCGAAGCTAAAGAAAAGAAAACCGAACTATATGTGGTAGGTCAATTGAATAAAGACAAAGCGCTTCATTATGATCCCAAAACTGACGCCAACAAATTTTCGTTTTTCATGCGTGACAACGATGGTACAGAATGTGAAGTGATTTTTAGAGGCGCCAAACCTCAAGATATTGAACGTTCAGAGCAAATTGTATTGACAGGAAAAATGGACGGAAATGTGTTTAGGGCAAGTAAGATATTGATGAAATGTCCGTCAAAATATAACGATAAATCGGTCGTCACCGAGATCAATGCTACTGCTTTCAATAATTAATTCGTAAAATCAATTTTCAATGGACGTTAATTACGTTGGTGAGCACCTGCTACCAGGGCAGATCGGACAATTCTTTATTGTACTTTCTTTTGGTGCTGCACTTCTATCTTGTATCAGTTACTTTTTTGCAACAAAATACCCTGAAGAGAATTCATGGAAAAAAATTGCACGTATTGCCTTTTGGGTTAATGCGGTCTCCGTAGTGGCGATTGGTGCAACTTTATTTTATATTATATACAATCATCTTTTTGAATATAATTATGCTTGGGCGCACTCGTCCAAGACACTCCCTACCTACTATATCATTTCCAGTTTTTGGGAAGGTCAGGAGGGTAGTTTTTGGCTCTGGATGTTCTGGCAAACAGTATTAGGTTCTGTTTTGCTATTTAAAGCAAAAAGCTGGGAATCGTCTGTCATGACTTTCGTCATGTTATGCCAAGCATTTTTAGCTTCCATGATTATTGGTGTGGAAATCTTCGGTCTGCGTATCGGTAGCTCTCCGTTTATCCTATTGCGTGAAGCAATGGATATTCCAATCTTTAGAGAAGCTAATTATCTTTCACTCATCACCGACGGTAATGGTTTGAACCCTTTGCTTCAAAATTACTGGATGGTGATTCACCCACCAACACTGTTCCTTGGCTTTGCGTCGATGATTGTTCCTTTTGCGTATGCAACCGGTGCTCTTTGGACCAAGCGATACAAAGAATGGATCAATGCAGCACTTCCTTGGGCTTTATTTGCCGTGATGATTTTAGGCGCAGGTATTATCATGGGTTCATTCTGGGCTTATGAAGCACTTAACTTCGGTGGCTTCTGGGCATGGGATCCGGTAGAGAATGCATCAATTATTCCTTGGTTTACCCTGATTGCTGCTGTCCACGTCATGATTGCTTATAAGAATTCAGGCCACTCCTACTTCACCGCTACATTTTTGGCGATGATCAGCTTTGTACTTGTTATCTATGCATCTTACCTGACACGTAGTGGTGTCCTTGGAGAGACTTCTGTACACTCCTTTACCGATCTGGGAATGAGCGGACAATTGATCTTATTCAATGTTGTCTTTTTGGTAATCATGGTCGTATTTCTTACCGTCAAAAAGAAAGAGATGCCCATCACAGAAAAGGATGAGGATATCTATTCAAGAGAATTCTGGATGTTTATTGGCGCCTTGGTATTGACTGTCGCATGCGCACAGATCATTGCTTCAACATCAATTCCAGTGTTCAACAAGATCTTTGGCACCAAGGTAGCTCCACCTTTGGATCCGATCCAACATTATAACAAGTGGCAATCGGGTTTTGCAGTGATCGTTATGATCTTAACCGGATTTACACAATTTTTAAAATACAAACGTACCGATAGCCGCAAGTTTTTGGCTTCTACGGTAGCATCGTTGGTTGTGTCTCTCATTCTAACGGCTGCTGTCGTCTATTTTACGAAGACGTATACCAACCTGATCTATATTTTGATCACCTTCGCAAGTATTTTCTGTATTTTGGCGAATATCCGTGTATTGGGTGATGCTGTCAAAGGTAAATGGAAGCTGGCCGGCTCTTCGGTAGCCCATATCGGCTTTGGATTACTACTTATCGGTGCCATGGTGGCCGCAGCAACCAACGAGGTCATCTCGGTCAACAACACAGGTTACATTGCTGTATCGGGATTTGACAAAGTAGAGAAACCTGGCGACAATTTATTCTTGACCGAAGGTGAACCTGTACAAATGGGGGAATACAAAATAACCTATATCGGTGATAGCATTGTGGCTCCAAATACGTTTTATAAAATAAAATACGAGCGGATCGACGAAGAAACAGGTAAAGTGAAGGAGCATTTTGTGCTGCAACCTTTTGCACAAAACAACGCGAAAATGGGCGGTTTGATTGGTACTCCAGCGACCAAACATTATGTCACGCATGACGTGTATACACTGATTACCGCAGCTGCAGCTGAAAGTCAGGCAACACATGCGAAAGTTCCGGCAGAAGACAAAACTGGTTTCGAAGACTACGAGGAGCCGGCAACGTATCAGGTAAATATCGGTGATACCCTACGCTACCGCAATGGATATTATGTCATTGAAGGCTTAAACAAAGAAGCTCACCTGGAGAAAATTCCAAAAGGTCCTAGTGATGTCATGGTTGGATTGAAAATAAAAGTATTTTCGGCCGACAACAAACAGTATGAGGTACAACCAATCTACTTAATTAAAGACGGTGGTGTTTATGACTTCAATAAAGATGTCAACGAGCAAGGGCTTAAATTCAGATTTACGGGAATTAAACCTGACAAGGATAAACTGGAAATCATGGTTTATCAAAAGCCGCTTCCAGAAAAGAAATGGGTCGTATTTAAAGCCATTAAATTCCCATACATCAACTTTTTCTGGTGTGGAACGATTGTCATGACCATTGGTTTTATCATGTCCATTGTGAGAAGAAATAAAGAGGAGAAACGAAAAGCACTTAAATAATGAACATTGTGATCTTAGGAAGCGGTAATGCCGCTACGCATTTTGGACAACAGTTTCAAAAAACAGGACATCATATCGTTCAGATCTACAGTAAAACAAAGGCCAATGCAAATGCATTGGCCTTTGCTCTTCATTGCGCAGCAATTGACCAACTATCTGAACTAGACCTACATGCTGATCTTTACCTCATTGCCGTTACCGATTGGGCCATTGTGTCGCTGGTAGAAGCGCTACCAAAAGATATAAAAGGTGTTGTTATTCATTGTTCGGGAGCAACCGATCTTTCAGTCCTGGCTGGATTTAAAAATGCGGGAGTCATCTATCCCCCACAATCATTATCCAAAAATAAAGCAGTCGATTTTTCGACCGTCCCACTTTGTGTTGAAGGTAACACGGATGAAAATAGTGCCGAGCTACTTCAGTTAGCACAGACATGTGCACCGCGGAGCATCTATTGTAATTCCCAGCAGCGTTTAGCCATCCACCTTGCCTCGGTTATGGTCAACAATTTTACTAACATCCTTTATCAGATGGCCTACGAGCTCTTAGCAGAAAACGACTTGTCCTTTGATCTAATTAAACCAATCATCCTGGAGACGGCAGAAAAAGTGCAAAATCATATTCCAATAACAGTTCAGACAGGACCAGCGATCCGACAGGACAGCACAACAATGCAAAAACATTTGCAATTTATTAGCAATAAACCAGATTTACAGCAAATCTATCAACTTTTGTCGCAGGAGATTACTAAAAGAAAATAGTTTGTTAGAAACGGTTATAAACTTATCAAAACTTACCTCCAAGGGGTAAATATATCCATTTACTTCAGGAACTTTAGTACATTTGCTTCGTCCAAAAGCGCATTTTGGAATGCTAATTGAGTAATAAAATAATCAGTTGGGCTAAACATTAAAATAGCGAATTAAAACTAAACAATCGTATTTTCTATGGAAGTTAGAAAACTCATTCTTTCAATAATGATTGTGATTAATTTAATCATTGTATCATTTGGATTTATATTTACATCAAGCTGGTTTTGGCTGCTTATCATCCCATTTCCATTGCTATTGATTGCGTTATATCATAGTTTCCAGACCAAACATGCCATCCTACGAAATTATCCCTTAGTTGGATATTTCCGTTATATCTTCGAATCTATTCGTCCTGAGTTGAGACAATATTTTTGGGAATCAGACATGGATGGACGTCCATTTAACAGAAGACAGCGTTCGATCGTATACCAACGTGCAAAAAATCAGCGTGAAACTGTAGCATTTGGTATGCAGACTGATCCACAGGCTGTCGGGAACGAATGGGCTGCGCACTCTGTTTTCCCTTGCCATATCGAAAACCACGATCTGCGTACCACTGTTGGAAATGCAGCCTGTAAAAAACCCTATAGCTTAAGTGTGTTCAATATCTCAGCAATGAGTTATGGTGCATTGAGCAAAACAGCAATAACGGCATTAAATAAAGGTGCTGCACTTCAAAACTTTGCACACAATACCGGCGAAGGAGGAATCAGTGACTACCACAACAACGGTGGTGATTTAATTTGGCAGGTGGGTACAGGTTATTTTGGCTGTCGGAATCAGGAAGGAAAATTTGACGCGGAGCTCTTCCGAGAAAAATCCAATCGTGAAAACGTGAAGATGGTCGAGTTGAAACTCTCGCAAGGCGCTAAACCTGGTCATGGAGGTATCCTTCCAGCGGCAAAAAATACACCTGAGGTTGCGGCTATTCGTCACGTCATTCCAGGAACAGATGTGATGTCGCCTCCAGCACATAGCGCTTTCTCCTCACCGACTGAAATGATGCACTTCATACAACAGCTGCGCGAGTTATCGGGTGGGAAGCCTATCGGCTTCAAAATTTGTATCGGCGATAAACATGAGTTTATCGACATCTGTCACGCCATGCAAAACACGCAGATCTTCCCGGATTTTATCTCCGTAGATGGATCAGAAGGTGGTACGGGAGCTGCTCCACTGGAGTTTACAGATAACCTAGGGATGCCATTATACGATGCATTGGCATTTGTAACGAAAACTTTGATTGCTTTTGGTTTAAAAAAACATGTTAAAGTTATTGTATCAAGCCGTATTGTAACAGGTTTCGATATCTTGAAAGTCATTGCCTTAGGCGCAGATGCATGTTATAGTGCTCGTGGTATGATGTTCGCTTTAGGTTGTATTCAAGCACTTAAGTGTAATGAAGACGTCTGTCCGGTTGGGGTTGCCACGCAACAGCCGCATTTATACAAAGGACTCGACGTAAACGATAAATATGTACGTGTTGCTCAGTTCCACCGCAACACATTACGTGCTACAGTCGAAATTATGGAAGCTTGTGGTTTCAAAACACTTTCGGATGTATCGGCAGATAAATTCTATCGTAAGGTAGATGCTATCCGGACACTAAGTTTTCAGGAAATCTATTTCGGAACTGAAGGCAAATTGGTCAATAGCCACACAGATTTCGAGAGCAAACTTTTCGAAGATTAACTGCTAGAAATTCATATAAAAAAGGTCCCCTATGTATTCAACATAGGGGACCTTTTTTATACCCTGATAGTTCCCTTATAAAATCCCCCCACTAAGTATCTTTATTTCAAATTAAACAATACGCGATGCAGAATGGTATTTGATAAGGCAATTTGATCGTCGGCCAAGCCCCCTAAGGCCTGTTCAATAGTATTTTTTGCCTGCTTCATTCCTTCATCCTTCATCTTTCGTCCTATTTTTGTTAAATAGATCAGATTGGACCGTCTGTCGTTTTTATCATTAACGCGGATAACCAAATTTACCCGTTCCAGGTTATTAATTAATCGAGTGACACTTGGTTTATCTCGAAATGTGCGAACAGCAAGCTCCTGCTGGGTAAGCCCCTCTTCTACCCACAGGTTATACATGATACTCCATTGTTCAGAAGTAATGTTTAACCCGGCCTCCTTGAGATTACGCTGTAATCTCCGCATAACTGCTATTGAGTACTTCCCTGTTAAGAAATTATAAAAATACTCTTGTGATACTAAATCTTGGTCTAACATATGAATAATGGTTATGGTTGTTTACGCAACTTATTTTAATAATAAAACGTCGTCTTTAATCCAATATGAGAAAAAGCTAAACGTATTTTGGCTAATAGTTAGCCTAAATTACACTTTAATATAGCTGTCTCAAACAAAATTTTATCAACATGTCATAAGTAGATGTTGATAAATCATAACAATTTGATTTATACTAGACTGAATTTAATAAATAAAAAGGATACAAACAAAATAAATGCTTGCAATTATACCTAATTTAGAGGAAGTTATCCGATAGTAAAAGAGTCGGAATCTTTTAAGAAAGGAAATTTCTCACGTGCTTCCAACAGGTCATTTGGGTTTAAGGTAAAGGTATACAGGTCCTCATCTTCTGGTTTATAATATACCACGTCACCAAGTGGCGATATACACATAGAGCCCCCAGAATAGTAAATATCATTACCATCATGACCTACCCGATTCACCCCAACAACATAAGCTTGGTTTTCTATCGCACGCGCTGGGATAAGGGCTCTCCAATGTGCAGAACGCTTATCCGGCCAGCTGGCCGTATACACTAAAATATCATAGGCGCCATTTTGATTTTTAGACCAGACTGGGAATCTAAGGTCATAACAGATCATTGGGCAAATTTTCCATCCTTTGATATCCACCAGGATACGTTCATTTCCTGGCTCGAAGTACTCGCTTTCTTTAGATAGTCCGAAAAGATGACGTTTATCATATTTGACATATTTACCATCAGGGAACATCCATACAAAACGATTATAGTATTTCCCGCCTTCTTCAATAATCAAAGAACCGGCAACAACGCAGTTAAGTGAGCTTGCCATTTCAAATAGCCATCTTGTTGTAGGTCCATTTGCAGGTTCTGCACATTTCTCGACATTATTCGTGAAGCCTGTATTAAACATTTCGGGGAGAATAATAACATCCGTTTTCTCACGCAATGAGGAAAGTCTCAATGCAAGATTATTTAGATTCTTCTCGATATTTTCCCAGAATAAATATGCTTGAAATACGGTGATTTTTAAAGGCTCCATGAACGTAATCTAAAAATTTATTTAATTATTTTCTTACAAAAAAAACATTTACAGGCAAGATACGAATTTTAATAGAATTTATACTTATTGCTGTCTTACCAAAAGGTTATTTGCTAACACTAATAACGCTTCTTTGCGATCATTTGGTACATTCAATGCTTCCATTTTTTCAAATGCCCGTTGTGTATATATATCTTTCAATTCGTCAGCAGCACTTTTAATCGCATACTTCTCGTATAAGGCAAGCATATCCGCTACTTTTGATGGAGCAGTCGCTATAGATGTGTCCAATAAGCCTTGTAAGACTATCTTATCGTCGTCCGAAATTACCGCCATCAACTTCACCAATAAAAAGGTTTTTTTATTGATCATGATATCACCACCAACGATCTTTCCAAAGGTATCTGGATCTCCATAGGCATCCAAGATATCGTCCTGTAATTGAAATGCTAAGCCGACATTTTCTCCAAAATCGTAGATCAGCTGCTGTTGCTGCTCATCTGCTCCAGACAAAATAGCACCCAACTGTAACGCTCCGCCCAATAACACCGAAGTTTTAAGACGGATCATCTCAAGATATTCAGGCATTGTCAGCGAATCCCGACTTTCATAATCCATATCTAATTGCTGCCCCTCACATACTTCCATAGCCACTTTACTCAAAATTTTCAAGGTTGCAGGCAGGTAAATAGGATTACACTTTGAAATTTCCTCATAAGCTTTGACCAACAAGCCGTCTCCAGACAATATAGCAATATTAGCATCCCACTTTTCGTGCACTGTCGTTTTACCCCTTCTTAAAGGAGCCTTATCCATCAGATCATCGTGGATCAGTGAAAAGTTATGAAAAAACTCCACTGCCTTGGCAGCAGGGATAATTTCATCCATCTCTTGCATACCGAATAATTCGGCAGCCATCAATGTCAGCACTGGTCGAACCCTCTTTCCGCCCAAAGTCAATATATACCGTATCGGATCATATAAATTTGATGGTGTTTCAGGAAATTGACTTGTCTCTATCGCCTCTATCACGAGTTGTTGTAAATGTTGCATATATCTTTACGATCGAATCTTGCGAATATAGCAATAATCATATAGAAATGGCAATTTTGTCCCTTTAAAGGAAGTCACCTCAAAATTGTACATTTGTATAAGTCTTTTATTATGCGCATACTGATTATCCATACATTTTATCAAGATCCTGGTGGTGAAGACACTGTATTTCAGCAGGAATCTTCCCTCCTCGCGCAAGGACATGAGGTCCAAACGCTAACCTTTCAAAATAAAAAGGGTTGGCAGGGTGCATTACAGACAATAGGATCTTTTTGGAATATTTGCGCTGCTCAACGTGTCAAAAAAATAATTCGGACGTTTAAACCGGACATCGTTCACGTTCACAACACCCATTACGCAGCGGGCCCGATTATCGTTCGTACGATTGCAAAACTCGGCATCCCTCAGGTCATGACCTTGCATAATTTCCGTTTACTATGCCCTTCGGCGACGCTGTACCACCACAACCACCTCTTTTTGGACTCACTCCAAGAGGAGTTTCCGTGGACAGCCGTTCGACAAAAAGCATTTAACAACTCTATAGTAAAAACATTTCTTCTCGCACTGAATTACTGGTTTCATCGTAAAATTGGAACTTGGGCAAAGGTAAATCGCTACATCAATTTAAGCTCTTTTGCAAAGAACATCTTCGTTGAATCGACCATACACCTTCCGTCTTCTAAGTTCGAGATTAAACCGAACTTCGTTTTCCCTAATGCAATAGCGCCCGAAGATACACAGGCCCACTTCGTATACGTCGGTCGTCTTTCAGATGAAAAGGGGATATTGAATCTGATCGATACTTTTATCGGAACAGATTTTCAACTACAGCTAATTGGTGGCGGTCCGCTCGAAAATGAGGTCCTGAGAAGAATTAAAGACCAGCCGAATATTTCCTACCTCGGTTTTAAAAAAAGGTCAGAAATACTTCCCCTGATAGCCAAAGCACAGGCACTACTCGTACCATCGATTTGTTTTGAAGGTATGCCGATCACGATTCTTGAGGCTTATTCAGTCGGAACAGCTGTGCTCAGCTCAAATCTAGGCCCACTCCCCGAACTGATTATCCCCGGCAAAACAGGACAAACTTTCGATCCCCACAACAAAAACGATATCATCCAATGTTTAACGGAGTGGAGTACAAAAACGACAAATGAAAAAGATGAGATAAGAAAGACCTGTATTGCTTACTATTTTAGTAATTTTACTCCTGAAATAAATGAAGCGAAATTATTAGCGATCTATCAAAACGCTATTCACGATAAAAAACTGAATAAATGAGTATCATTGTATTAGATAAACTGGGTCTAGCGCCACAAATCCAAGCTGTACTGGAAACAATTTATGATCCTGAACTGAAACCTGCAAATATTGTGGATTTGGGGCTTGTCTATGAAATCATTACGAAGGAAGAGGGTATTGCAAAGATTGTAATGACGCTGACGGCTCCTGGCTGTCCCGTGGCAGGCGAAATCATGAATGAAGTTCAAGAAAAAGTTGCTGCCGTCGCGGGTGTCAAAGAAGCATTGGTCGAATTGACATTTGATCCACCCTGGACAAAAGACATGATGTCGGAAGAAGCAAAGCTAGAATTAGGGTTTTTGTAAAATCCAATATCTATCATAAACAAAAAGGGATGATACATTACCGTATTATCCCTTTTTGTTTATGATAAGTCATATAAGACTCTCTCTTATCTAGAAAGTCTAAGTGGTCTGCTTATTTTCTAAATCACTCAACTTTTTCAAAGGCTTGGAGCTATTGGTATCCGCACCGAAAAGTAATTTCCACAGATTACGGGACTCTTTGGTCAATAGTGGGGATACTATGGAAAGAATGAGCACATATACAACCACAAAGGATTGAATAACGGGCAATAAAGCCCCTGCTTTACCAATGTTTGCCATGATAATGGAAAACTCTCCCCGCGCAGACAAGGTAAAGCCAATATCAAAAGAAGTTTTAGGTTTCATGCCCGAAAATTTAGCTGCAAAATACCCCGATGCAAGATTACCCATCACCGTCACCAGTGCTGCAATCGAAGCCCAAAATACAGCTCCCCCAAGTGACATAATATCAATAGACAATCCGAAACTAAAGAAAAACATTGCCCCAAAAAAATCTTTATAAGGCAGTACCATCGATTCAATCTTTTTGATGTATTGCGAATCTGCCAACACCAAGCCAGCCATCAACGCCCCAATAGCCTCCGCAACATGGATGGTTTCAGAAAAACCTGCTACAATAAACAGTAAGGCAAAGATGATCAATATAAATAGTTCAGAAGTTTTCTCCTTCAATAAGCGATCAATCGCAGGCACCAGTTTTCTGCCCAAAATCAAAAAGGCCAATATAAATCCCAAGGCCAGTAAGGACGTTCCTGCTACCGTCCAAAACGAACTGCTTCCTGTCAGTATCAAGCCTGAAAGGAAAGAGATATGCATCGCTATAAACAGATCATCGAACATAATCATCCCCATAATGACCTCAGTCTCCGGGTTGGCCGTACGTTTGAGATCTGTAAGAACCTTTGCGACAATGGCCGTGGAAGAACTTGTCATGATACCGCATAAGACCATCATCTCCTTAAATGGCATATCCATTAGCCATCCGATCAACAAGCCTGAAGTAAAGTTCAATAAGACGTAAATTGTCCCGCCGGTCACAATTGCTTTACCGGATTTAATAAGGCGATTGACCGAAAACTCAAGTCCCAAGTAGAACAGCAGGAATAATACACCCAACCGTCCCATGAAATCTATAAAGGGTTTACTTTCTGTAAATGTTAAATCCACCAGACCAACCTGCGGAGCGTGCTGTCCCAAAACCATTCCTATAATAATGAAAAATGGAATAACAGAAAACTTAAGCTTATTGGCTATTAGGCCAACAATGGCAACAAGTCCTACAGCGATTCCAATTTCCAGTATTAAGGTATGTGATAGCATAAATTACAGTAAAATTTCCTTCAAAAGTTTAATATTATTCTTCTTTCCAGCAATGACAAGTGTGGTGCCTGGGCTAATCAAATAAGACGGTCCTGGATTGATAACCGTATCATCATCCCGTATGCCAGCAATAATCGATGCACCTGTTCGTTGACGAACTTCCAGCTCTCCAATTGTCTTTCCGGCCCCCTCATTTTTGCCTTCCACTTTGTACCATTCAATGCGTAAATCGTCCAAAGCAACTTCAATTGTCTCCAAAGCTTTAGGCTTGTAGGACAAACCACCGATAATACCCGCAATCTGCCGAGATTCATCGTCATTGAGTGTCATGACGCAACGTGACTCATGTTCCTCGTCATCATAGCGATAAAGTTCCCGTCTGCCATCGTCATGGATAACAACAACCATATTGTCTCCCGCATCGGTTTCAATTTGAAATTTTTTTCCAATTCCAATCAGATCGGACTCTCTTACAATAGACATAATCTTCTATTTAAATAAATACTAATAATATAAGCTTCATAACGTTGTTTACAACAATTACGAAAACAAGCTAAAGGTTCTTTCTAACAAAAAACAAAGACTTTTAGAAAAAACAGCATCAGCCCTTAGCTACTAAAACACAAATTTACCCAAAAAATCAATCTTAAACGAATCCGCTGGTATCTGACGGGATGGGCTACAAAGACCAAATTACCCCAAAATACTAAAAAAAGAGCAGAAAAACGACCCTTTTAACCGATTTCATCCCTTTTTTCGACGTATGGCATCTTGATGACACAACTGAACAACATAAAAGCGCTCGACGCACACATGTTATTAACGATCGGAATTCCTAGCCGAACAAATCAGCTTCCATTAGCTCCAATTTTTCATTACAAAACCCCATTTCTATAACGTTTTCGTAGTTCGTGCAATCGTTTGTTCCAAGAAGCAATAGAATTGCCAACGCTTTATTTCTTTATAATTGCCGCATTAAACACTTACTGAATCTAAATTACACACCTATGGTCAAAAAGAGTCATCTCATCCTGCTGACACCATTATCAATTTTGTCATTAGCGGCACCTATTTACGGGGTAGCAAATCCACGTAATTTGGTTGCAATAACCAGTCGTTCACCCTTCCAGCAAGCCGTCTCCGGAAAGGTCGTTGACGAAACGGGGAAACCAATAAGCGGTGTTACTGTTTCTGAAAAAGGTAAAGCAGCAGCAACTACAACCAATCAAGACGGTATCTTCTCACTGAACGTCAGTTCAAAAAGCGCCATCCTAACATTTAACTCGATCGGATTTACGGCGAAAGAAGTTCCCGTATCACAAGCAGCACAAATAACCTTGACAAAATCCGAGGATGTTTTGGATGAAGTTGTGGTCGTAGGTTATGGTAAACAGAAAAAGAGCGATTTGACAGGAAGTATCGCTACAGTGGAAGCAAAATCCCTGGAACGAATAAATTCACCGAATGTTGTCGATAAACTTCAGGGTAAGATTTCCGGTCTGGCGATCAATTCCGGTTCGGCCAAACCTGGCGAAACAGCTTCTATCAATATCCGCGGTGAGAACTCGATCTCCGCGTCCAATGCCCCCCTAATTATCCTGGATGGAATTCCTTTTAGTGGTTCCCTGGGTGATATCTCTTCCAATACAATTGCCAGTATCTCGGTACTGAAAGATGCTTCATCCACCGCAATCTATGGTTCAAGAGCTGCAAATGGCGTTATCCTCATCACCTCAAAAAAGGGTGCCGCAGGGAAAGCACGCATCAATTACAACGGCTATTTTGGGGTTCAAAGTGTAGAACGCCGCCTTAAATTGATGAACGGCCCACAGTACATCCAATTTATGCGTGATTACCAGGCTTCGAAAGGAAAAACCGGCGATCAGCTCAACCCAGAAAATTATCTTTTTGCCAACGTATTAGAACAATACAAAAAAGGGGAAGAAGTTAATTGGCAGGACGAAGTATTCAATAGTGGCGCTCCCATTCAGGAACATCAACTCAGTTTTTCGGGTGGAACGGATAAATCCGATTATTATGCATCCGTAAGCTACCTAAATCAAGATGGTTTGGTAAAAAACACGCCCTACGAAAGATATAATGTCAATCTAAACCTCAACCAAAGTTTAAGCTCTTGGTTAAAGCTAGGAATGACCATGCAGGCTTCTCAAGGGAACCGTGACGGCGTACAGCCTAACCTTGAAAGTGTTGTAAAACTTTCCCCTTACAGTAAAAACCGTGATGCCGATGGCACTGCTGTAACGTACCCGATGTACGCACAAACCTTGTGGGCACACCCTTTCGCAGACGAAAAAGGCCAGTGGGATCAGACCAGAAGAACGGTCTATGCGAATACTTGGCTTGATGTAAAACTTCCTATTGAAGGATTAAGTTTCAAAACCACCTTCGGAACCAACTACCGAAATATTAACGAAAACTCCTACTATGGCTCAAATACGGTCACAGGACGCGGCGTGAATGGTACCGGATCAATTTACAATGAGCATTTCTGGGACTGGACCTGGGAAAATCTCTTGACCTATGACCGTACCTTTGGTGACCATAAGATCAATGTCGTGGGCCTCTATTCTTCCCAGAAAACAAATTTGAAAACTTCAAAAATGAATGGAGACGATTTTGTATCAGATGCCGGATATAACAACATGGCTTCTGCCTCTAAAAATCTTAAGATCGAATCCAACCTTCAAAATACAGCGATGATTTCCTATATGGGAAGAATCAACTATGCCTTTAAGGATCGCTACCTATTAACCTTAACAGGTCGTTCAGACGGTTATAGTGCATTTTCTGTAAACAACCGATATGCATTTTTCCCATCCGTTGCAGGAGCCTGGGTGGTTTCTAAAGAAGGGAATGTGCAGGACTATTTCGACTTGTTAAAACTTCGTGTTTCTTATGGTAAAAATGGAAATCAGGCCGTATCACCTTATCAAACTTACGACCGTCTGACCAACGTCGATTATATTTATGGTCTTGATCCAGTCAAAGGACTTGTGATGAATTTCAATGGACGTGGAAGCAATCTAACGTGGGAAACGACAGCTTCATTAAACCTTGGTTTGGATTTTGGGATTCTCAAAAATAGACTTTCAGGAACGATCGACTACTACTCCTCAAAAACATCGGATCTTTTATTAAGTGAACAGGTCCCTGTCATGAACGGCTATAACACCATTTTGACCAATATCGGTGAAACTTCCAACAAAGGGATAGAAGTTACCTTGAATGCCATACCTGTCAAAAATGACAATTTCCAATGGAATGTAAATACAACCTTTGCTTATAACAACAATAAAATCACCAAACTGCGTGCTGACGGAAAAGATGATTTGACCAATGCCTGGTTAATCGGAAAGCCTATCCGTATTTTCTACGACTATAAAGTCATTGGTGTATGGCAAGAGGGCGACGACATCGCAAACTCCTATCAACCTAAAGCGAAACCTGGCGATGCCAAGTTAGCAGACCTCAACAACGACGGTAAAATCGATGCCAATGACCGTACCATGATGGGGAACAAAATATCACCTTATACGCTCGGTATAGGCAATGATTTCACGTACAAAAATTTCTCCCTGTCGTTCTTTATGAATGGGGCATTTGGTGGAACGAAAATAGATGATTTCAAAAACATCGAACGTTTCTTACCTAACAACGGCGCCAATTATCTTGCTGACATGCCTTACTGGACACCGGAGCGTACAAACACAGACATCCCATCCCCTGGATACACGCCAGTAAACAACCATACGTATTATATCAATTCATCCTATTGGCGAATTAGGGACTTTAGCTTGGGCTATACCTTTGATGGCGATTTTCTAAAAAGATTGAATCTCTCTTCCATTAAAGCATTTATTAATGCCCGTAACCTCTATACATTCTCCAAAATCAAAGGTTACAACGTAGAGGCATTGAGCGTAAGTTCGACCACAGGTAATCCAACAACGACAAATATTGCCAGTCCTTATCCTGTTGCGAGAACATTCTCATTGGGAGTAAATGTCCAATTCTAAACACATCAAGATCATGAAGAAAAGAAATACAACTTTATATACAATGCTAGCTGGCCTAAGCTTACTTTTTACAGGCTGCAGCAAGAACTTCTTAAATGAAGACACCAGCAGCTTTCAGTCACCTGATAATACCTATATTAATACCAAAGGCTTCGAAACTGGACTAAACGGTTTATACTCTTATGCCCGCATGGAATTCCTGACCTGGAACGGTAGCATCTTTTCCCAAGGAGCAACTCCACAGGAGGCGCTACAGGTCGGAACAGATATCGTTGCTATCAAAACCACAGGTACAGACGCTACATTGGCTCCATTCAGCAATTATACGCTAAATCCTGCTTCCTCTTATGTCCGCAATTATTGGAAATATGCCTACGGATTTATTGGCAATACCAATACCATCCTCGAGGCTTTAAAAAAGGATGGTATTAGCTGGACAGACAAGGACAACGATCCAAAACGTGTGGAAGCAACGGCTCGTTTCTTCCGTGCCTACAGTTATCGCTATTTAGTCAACCTGTACGGCGATGTGCCTTGGGTGGACAAAGTATCCGAAACACCCCGTCGCGATTTCACACGTACACCGAAAGCTGAAATCTTGACGCACATGATTGAAGACCTTAGGTATGCAAGTGAAAACCTGCCCGACAATCCAGGAACAATTCAGGAAGGTAAATTGACGAAATGGGCTGCTTTACACTACCTGGCAGAAGCATATATCGAAGCTGGGCAGCCAGATTTAGCTGCAGAAGCTGCCAACAAAGTTATTCAAAGTGGTTACTTTAAATTGAACGATCAACGTTTTGGCGCCGAAAAAGATAAACCCGGGGATTATTTCCACGATATGTTTATCGAAAACAATCAAAATCGCGGTTCTGGCAATCAAGAAACGATCTGGGCCATCCAATTGGAATACAATACACAAGGGGGCGGCGACCGCTACACGGATTGGAGTAAACGTGCCTGGGTACCTTTCTATTCGCAACAAAAAGGATTTGCCTTGGCCGACTCACTTGGTGGAAGAGGTCTTGGGCACGTACGCCCTTATCAATGGTGGCTGGATAGTTATGAAAAACAAGATGTCAGAAATTCATCTTTCAATATCAAACGCGATTGGTATTACAACGATCCGTCCGTCCTTGAACTTTATGGCAAGAAGATCGAACTTACCGACGCCATCAAAGAATCAGGCAATGTATTCCCGACAACAACCAAATTTTTCTACGGAAAGACAGCTGTTGACCCTGCATTTGAAGGAAATATGAAGGACCGTGTGAAAGTACGTTTGGCAGAAACTTACCTGCTATTGGCTGAAGCATACTGGCGCGCCAATAAACCGGCACAAGCTAAAGACGCCATCAATGCTGTCCGCGCCCGTGCAAAGGCGTCATTAATCGATGCTACAGCAATCAATGCTGATTTGATTCTCGACGAACGCGCCCGGGAGCTTATTGGTGAGGAAATGCGCCGTATGACCCTTGCCCGTTTTGGTGAGGACATCTTTTTACGTCGCGTGCAAACATTAAACACACAATCAAAAAATGTGGTGAAAAAAGAATTTATTCTTTGGCCTATTCCACAAGAAGTTATCGACAGTAACACTGGTGCAGCCTTCCCGCAAAATCCGGGATACTAAACCTTCCAAAAACCTCCATGTTCCCAAAAGGTCATGGAGGTTTTTCCTTTATGACTTTGCGTCAACTAGCTTATAGGTTCCATCTTCCCGGATCTGACTACGGCCAATGGTTATATTTTTAGAATGATAAAACAAAAAAATCCAGCCCGCTGGCGCGCCTTCTGCCCAATACTCCTGACGCAAGAATTTGGAGCGCCGACCATCGAAATCATATTTGGCGACATAATTATGGAAAATTTCTTCAGGCTCAGGTAATACATCTCCGCCAAAGAAATAGTGCTGATCATCCGTTTGAATATGAAATGCCTGATGATGTGCGGTATGTCCACCATTGAGCGCATAGCTGATTTCATCATTTATTTTTCCTTCACCTTCCACCAGTACCAAATTTCCACTGCGTTGAATCACATCAAAAATCTCGGTCCTGTATGAACTGGAGATGCCTGAATAGGCGTCTTCCCATTCGCCACGCTGAACAATATATTCGGCTTCAGGAAATGCGATACGTCCTGTTCCGTTTTCAAATGTGACCATCCCACCGGCATGATCCTTATGAAGATGGGACATCAGTACATATTTTACATCTTCGGGTCTAAAGCCAGCCTTACGGATATTATGATGCAGCTGTAGCACAGCACTGTCATCCGTATAGCCAAGGCCGGTATCACAGAGAACAAGCCCGGAATTAGTTTGGATCAAGAAGGGATGGACATGGATAAACATCGCCCCCGGTCGGTCCTTAGGGTCGTCTAGAAGTGGGTCAAAGGGAATAAATTTTCTACTCTTGTCTACGGAAAAAGAACCTTCATATAAAGAATAAGCCTGCACCATATTTAAAACATTGGGAATATGCACGTTAAGCAACAGCGGATCAATACCGGGTTTAGGAATTAGGTAAGTCCAGCCTTAAAACGTATATTTACACTTAAAATATTGTGCAAAGATATGCAAAAAAGGTGGGTACTAAAATCTAAAACTGATGTCAAAATAACCAACAAACTGCGCGAGGAATTAAACATCAACACTGTATTGGCAGAGTTGCTCGTGAGCAGGGGAATTGAGACTTTTGACGAATCAAAGCAGTTTTTTAGACCTCAATTATCGGATTTGCACGATCCATTTTTGATGCGGGACATGGAGAAAGCCATCACCCGTATTATCCAAGCCATCGGCAACAAAGAAAAAATTCTGATCTATGGAGACTATGACGTAGACGGTACCACAGCGGTAGCCGTTGTTTATAGTTTTTTCAGGGAATTTCATAGCCAGCTGGAGTTTTATATACCAGACCGCTATGCCGAAGGTTATGGCATCTCTACACAAGGCATCGACTATGCCGCAGCAAATGGTTTCAGCTTAATTATTGCATTGGACTGTGGTATCAAGGCAGTCGATAAAATAGATTACGCAAATAGCAAAGGAATTGATTTTATCATTGGCGATCACCACCTTCCCGGTGAAGAACTTCCTAAAGCTTATGCCGTATTAGACCCCAAGCGTGCAGACTGTGAATATCCCTATAAAGAACTTTCAGGTTGTGGAATCGGCTTTAAGATTATTCAGGCTTTTATATTGACCAATGGCATGGATATCAATGCCTGCTATCAGTTTCTAGATCTTGTGGCCGTGAGTATCGCTTCGGACATTGTTCCAATTACCGGTGAAAATAGAATACTCAGCCACTTTGGCCTTATTAAACTTAATACGAATCCCTGCGTCGGACTAAAGGCACTGATTGATTTATCAAATAATCGAACGAAGATCTTTACAGTTAACGACATCGTGTTCCAGATCGGCCCACGCATTAATGCTGCGGGCAGAATAGACCATGCCAAAGACGCCGTCAAGCTTTTGATTTCCAAATCGCTACAAGAAGCCAAAGACTTCAGTTCGAGCATAGACGATCAAAATAATGTCCGTAAAGATTTTGATCTCAAAATAACAGAAGAAGCGCTGGCACTCATTGAGGACAATGCCCTACTTAAAAGCCGCAAATCCACGGTATTGTATAAAGCCGACTGGCACAAAGGTGTCATTGGTATTGTAGCTTCCCGCCTGACCGAAAAATATTACCGTCCGACGATTATATTGACCGAAACAAATGGTCATATTGCAGGCTCCTGCCGTTCGGTACTGGGTTTTGACTTGTATGAAGCCTTAAGCGAATGCGCCGATCTATTGGAACAATTTGGCGGTCATAAATATGCTGCCGGATTAACGATGTCCTTAGATAATGTCACCCTATTCCAAGATCGTTTTGAGGAAGTGGTATCGCGACGTATCAGTCCTGAAATGCTGACCCAAGAAATTTTGATCGATGCTAAGCTAGCGTTGAAGGATATAGATGCTAAGTTCTTCCGTATTCTCCAGCAGTTTGAACCTTTCGGGCCCCAAAATGAATCTCCTATTTTCCTCAGTAAAAAGGTAAATGCAGTAGGACAAGCTTTTATTGTAGGCACCAATCACCTCAAGATGACCGTTGTTCAAGAAGACTCTCCTTCATTTGACTGTATCGGTTTTGGACTGGCAGAACATATCACACATATCAATTCCGGACAAAGTTTCGACATCTGTTACAGCATTGAAGAGAATGTGTGGCGCAACAAAAGAAACTTACAGCTAAACATCAAAGGGATTAAGTATTAGTATTGCAATAGTAAGAAGATATTAAATATATTTACACAAGATTTGGTCAGGCATAAAACCCTCATACTGGATTAGATACCAGGCATGAAAGAACGGTGAGGGTTCTTAAGTAGTCCTATTGAACAGATACATATAACACAAGACACTCCACGAAGATGATTTTAAAGGCAGAACATCTCATAAAAAAATATAAGCAGCGAACCGTTGTCAACAATGTTTCCTTCCATGTGGAACAAGGAGAGATTGTCGGGTTATTGGGCCCCAATGGGGCAGGAAAAACGACCTCATTCTATATGATTGTTGGTCTGATCAAGCCCAATGAAGGCAAAGTATTCCTCGACGATCAGGAGATTACGCAGGATGCGATGTACCAACGTGCCCAACGTGGGATAGGTTACCTCGCTCAGGAAGCATCCGTCTTTCGGAAGCTCTCCGTAGAAAACAACATCCTGGCTGTATTAGAAATCCACTATCCAAATAAAGAAGAACGTTTGGCAAAACTGGAAGAACTACTCACAGAATTCAGCCTACACCGTGTCCGCAAAAACAGGGGTGATTTGTTATCCGGTGGTGAGCGTCGACGTACCGAAATTGCGCGAGCATTAGCTGCAAATCCATCTTTTATACTTTTGGATGAACCTTTTGCAGGGGTTGACCCAATCGCCGTAGAAGAAATTCAGACGATCGTAGCCAAGCTCAAAACCCGTAATATCGGCATCTTAATTACCGACCACAACGTACAGGAAACCCTATCTATTACGGACAGGGCCTACCTCCTGACCGAAGGAAAGATTATGCTGACGGGTACACCTGAGGAAATTGCAGATAATGAGCTTGCCCGTAAATTTTATCTCGGTAGACATTTTGAATTAAGAAGGAAAAAATTTTAAAGATTAAAGAATCTCTCCCCCTATGGCCTTATTAAACTCCATTTTTACTTGGTTCATGAAAAAAAGAATTCACCAGATTGAACTTTTCATGAAATACCCACACGATGTACAAGAAGAATGGTTTCAGAGTTTAATTGCCACTGCTGAAGCTACTGAATGGGGAAAAAAATACGATTATACAAGTATATTAACGCCCGAAATCTTCAAAGAACGTGTCCCTATACAGGACTATGATGATATTAAGGGCTACGTTGATCGCATGATAAAAGGCGAACAGAATATCTTGTGGCCTTCTGATATCAAATGGTTTGCCAAGTCCTCAGGCACCACATCTGACCGTAGCAAATTTATTCCCGTTAGTGAGGAAGCACTCGAAGAGTGTCACTTCCAGGGCGGTAAAGATATGCTTACAATCTATTGTCATAATAGACCCGAAAACCGCGTATTTACGGGAAAATCTGTTGTTATTGGTGGTTCTTCACAAATCAACAATTTCAGTCCGGATTCCTACTACGGCGATCTTTCATCAATCCTCATCCGTAACCTTCCTTTCTGGGCAGAATTTAAGCGAACGCCCAATATGGAGGTTACTTTAAACCCAAACTTTGAAGAGAAAATTGAGCAGATTGCCCAAATTACACTCAAAGAAAACGTAACGAGCCTAGCTGGCGTACCGACATGGAATATTGTTATGGCCAAGCGTATTCTTGAGATTACAGGCAAAGACAACCTATTGGAGGTATGGCCAAATCTAGAGTTTTATGGGCATGGCGGAGTGAGCTTCAAACCTTATCGCGAGCAATTCCAAAAATTGATCCCTTCTGACAACATGTATTATCTAGAGAATTATAATGCCTCAGAAGGATATTTTGGTTTACAAGATCAATCGGATTCGGAAGATCTTCTGCTTATGCTAGATTATGGTATTTATTACGAATTCTTACCTACTGAGCGAATGCACGAAGAAAATCCGTCAACCTTACGTTTGGATCAGGTGGAGCTTGGCAAAAACTATGCATTGATCATTTCAACGAATGCTGGTTTGTGGCGTTATAAAATCGGAGATACCATCAAGTTTACATCATTATCCCCTTATCGTTTTCAGATCTCCGGACGTACCAAACAATACATTAACACCTTTGGCGAAGAGGTTATTGTTGACAACGCCGAACAGGCCCTGGCCGAAGCGAGCAAGTTGACACAGGCACGTATAAAAGATTATACCGCTGGACCTGTCTATTTTAAAGATGCCGAAGCCGGAGCACATGAATGGGTGATAGAATTTGAACAACAACCCAATGATTTTAGGCGTTTTTGTGAAATATTGGATGCTAAACTCCGTGAAATCAATTCGGATTATGACGCCAAACGTTTTAAGAATATGGCCCTACGACCACCTATTGTACACAATGCGCCCGAAGATACGTTCTATAAATGGATGAAATCAAGAGGTAAGCTAGGTGGACAAAATAAGGTTCCAAGATTGAGCAATAGTCGCGAATATCTCGACCCGCTGTTGAAAATACTAGCCGAATAATACGGCATACAGACTAAAATATTCCGCACATTGACCGAATAATAGGGGGTCTCCGGCTGGAGATTAGCCAAAATTTTTGGATTCCCTTATTTTGGCTAATCTCGTATTGCTGAATTTTGTTGTTTTAAAGAACCGCTGTGAGTTCGTCTAATTGGTAAGCTCAAGAAAGCTTAGACTATAATGGAGGTTTGTTAAGGTTTAATTGCCGTTTTATATAAAAAAACAAAAAAACCAAGGATAAAATTCATAGAAATACCTTTCTTCTGAACTTCAACTTCACCCTGTAACACTGAGCGATTGTCGCCTGATGTTACTTCACTACTTTTGTTAAGACTGTGAGTCAATTCCATACTAAGTTTATTTTTATGATAAGTGATTTTATAGCGTTACTGCGGACCAAAAAGCCCATCTATAGGACCGCATTCTTTATAGCCAAACTTTATGCCATAATATGAAATAACGGCGTTAATTAATAAATACTTAACACATTTAATTATTAATACAGTCCAGCCGAGAAATATGAAGTAAAATTCTTCCATTTCAAAAAAAGTGTAGTAAAATAGGGAACAACTGTCCGAAATAAAAGGCATATCGAAGCGGGTAAATTATCCGGGTACAGGTGCAACTTATATTTCATTTTTTTCCTAACTTAGCCTAAGTAATTAAAAAATAAGATGAACGCGACAGAGAACTATTCAATTCGCGTAGAGCCAACTCAAAATTCAAGACTCTCGCAAGTAGATTTCGACAATCTAAAATTCGGAAAGATTTTATCCGACCACATGCTGGTCGCAAACTATGATGACGGTGAATGGAAAGATGTCAGCATCGTCCCTTATGGAGATATCAGTATTAGTCCTTCGATGTCCGCTTTACATTATGGTCAAGCGATCTTTGAAGGAATCAAGGCTTATAAATTTGCAGATGGAACAGTGAGTATCTTCCGTCCGGACAGAAACTGGGAAAGATTCAACAAATCTGCCGCACGTCTTCAAATGCCGGAGGTACCTGAGGAGATTTTTATGGATGGCCTAAGCAAACTATTGGACATCGACCGTAACTGGATCCCGGCAAAAGAAGGTTCATCATTGTACATCCGTCCTTTTATGTTCGCAACAGAAGCAGCATTAGGTGTACACCCTTCAAAGTCATACAAATTTATCATTATCACTGGCCCTGTAGGCGCATATTACAGCAAAGCAATCAGCTTAAAAGTTGAGACCTATTATACGCGTGCAGCAGAAGGTGGTGTTGGCTTTTCTAAAAATGCAGGTAACTATGCATTATCGCTTTACCCTACACAATTGGCCAATGATGAAGGTTATGACCAAATTATGTGGACAGATGCTTCTGAACATAAATATATTGAAGAAGCAGGTACGGCAAACCTTATTTTCCGCATTGGAGATACGATTATTACACCACATGGTGATACGATCTTACACGGTGTAACACGACGTACAATTATGGAATTGGCGGAGAAATGGGGTTATAAAGCCGAGCAGAGAAAGGTATCTATTCAAGAACTAATTGACGGTATTAAAGCCGGTACAGTAACTGAAGCTTTCGCAGCTGGTACTGCAGCCACAATTACGGATATCAGCCGTATCGGTTTTGAAGGACAAGATTACCACTTGCCACCAGTAGAGGGCCGCGAGTTTTCAAATCGTGTTTTGAATTACCTCAACGACTTGCGCTATGGCAAAGTAGAAGATCCATTCGGATGGAACTATTTAGTAAAGTAATTTCCAAAATGAAATAGAAAAGCCTTTGTTATTAATAACAAAGGCTTTTTTTATGGCCTATATACGTTATGCATACCTTGAAACGCGGTCTATATACCTCGTCTGAACCTTCGAGGATAACATCTAGTTCACTGCTGCTAGATCCTTAGGAATGCTCTCCTGTCAGCTCCTTTTGAATAAAATCAATTATAGCAGCTGTCTCCTGGGATTGAAACCAGTGCGTATTACCATATTTTTTAAACCATGTAATCTGTCGCTTGGCATAACGTCTCGAATTTTGTTTGATTTTTTCGGTCGCTTCCGTCAAAGACTGCTTGCCATCGAGATAATCAAACAACTCAGCATAGCCAACAGTGAGCAATGCAGGCTTCGTTCTGAAAGGAAGTAAAGCTTTCACTTCGTCCAGTAAGCCATTTTTCATCATCAAATCTACACGTAAATTGATCCTTTCATACAAGTTCGCCCGATCCATATTCAAGCCAATGGTAAGGATATCAAAAGGTCTTTTCTCGACATCTTTCTTATGGTAAAATGACATCGGTTTACCAGTCTCCTCAAAAACTTCAAGCGCCCGTACGACACGTTGCGGATTATCGATGTCTGCCGTTTCAAAATATGCAGGGTCAATACTTTTCAACCGATCTTTTAAGGCCTCCAATCCCAATACTGCAAGTTCATGATTAAGTCGTTCACGCACTTCATCCCCCGCCTTGGGCAGATCATCCAATCCTTCGCACAGGGCCCGTACAAACAGGCCCGATCCACCTACCATAATTACGACGTCATGCAATTGAAATAGTTCTTCTAGTTTCAGTAAGGCCTCACGTTCAAAATCGCCTGCAGAATAATCCTGCGTGATGGAGTGTGAATCAATGAAATAATGAGGAGCAGCAGCAAGTTCCGCTGGATCTGGTTTAGCTGTACCAATAGACATTTCCCGATAGAACTGACGAGAATCAGCAGAAATTATCGCTGTTTTAAAATATTGCGCCAATGAAATAGCCATTGTAGTCTTACCAACAGCAGTTGGCCCCACAATGGCTATCAATGTTTTTTTATTTGCCATAATATAGCACTTCACAGGCTGAAAAGAACCTGTAAAGTCTTGTTAATTAATATTCGTCTTCGTAGCCGTTGGATTCTTCACGCTCTTCACCTTCTTCGCCCTCTTCCTCATCGTCACCATCACTGTCGAAGCCATCCAATTCGTCTTCATCATCGACGCCATATTGCGTATCATCTTCCTCTACATAATCGTCCTCTTCAACCGAATCTGACACGGGGAAATTAGCCGCAGTCATAGTTTTGGGAACCTGCCCCATAGACTTAAACAGCGCCGGATAGTCTTTTCCATCCTCTTCCTTCAAGATCTTGATCAATTCAACCTGGAAATCATAAGGACGATCAAAATTGTAAACGTAGTAAAATTTCTGATGTGGATCATCAATAAACTTACTTAAACGGATATTCTCCATCAACAATACCTCAGCATCTTTTTTACGTTGTGTAGGCTTGAATGCAATCTCCGTTCCCTTTTTCCACTGATCATTGCTCACATAGAACGAGGAAGATGCATCCGCAGCATAACCTGTTGATTTATGGATTTCCTCATGCAGGTCTATAAATGTACTTTTAGAAGGCATGTCGATCTCACGATATACATCTTCATAATCCTCAAAAGTAACTCTAAATCTATAAATTGCCATCTCTGCTATTTTCTTCTTTTAACCCTCTAAAATTAATACTATATTTTAAGAATTGGAAATTTCCAATGGGATTTCTTGTTTGATCGTCAGGTTCATTTCCCCTGCTTTTTTCACCAAGAATTGATAAGCTTCTACCCTGGAATTTGGAATATCGCCCTCTAGAATAGCCTCACGAATCAAATTTTTCAGCTGCCCTACAGTACGCCCTGGTGCTAAGCCAAATAGGATCATGATATCCTCTCCACTGATCGGCGGCTGCCAGTTTCGAACCTTGTCCCGCTCTTCGACATCCTTCAATTTTTGTTTGACAAGTTCAAAATTCTGACGATATTTTTTCTTTTTAAACTCATTTTTTGTGGTCACATCCGCATGGCATAGCATCATAAGGGCTTCAATATCATCCCCCGCCTCAAACAAGAGACGACGTACAGCAGAATCCGTTACGATATCCTGCGCCAAGACAATAGGCCGAAGATGCAATTGTACCAGCTTCTGAACAAATTTCATTTTCTCATGGAGCGGCAGCTTCAATTCAGCAAAAAGCTTTGGTACCATACGTGCACCACGATCTTCGTGGCCATGAAACGTCCAGCCGAGCTTTTTATCGAAACGTTTTGTTGCCGGTTTGGCAATATCATGCATAATCGCTGCCCAACGTAACCAAAGGTCTTCAGACAATTCGCATACATTATCCAACACTTCCAACGTATGGTAGAAATTATCTTTATGGCCTTTGCCATCAATGACATCAACTCCGTGTAAATTATACATGGCCGGAAAGATCAATTCCAGGAGACCGGTATCAAAAAGATATTTAAAACCGACTGACGGCTTAGGTGAGAGAATAATCTTATTGATTTCATCGATAATACGTTCTTTCGAGATAATCTTTATTCGCTCTTTGGTATCGCTAATCGCTTTGATCGCATCAATCGTGATTTTAAAATTTAGCTGTGTCGCAAAACGGATAGCCCGCATCATACGCAGTGGATCATCGGAAAACGTTTCTATCGGATCCAGAGGCGTTCGAATAACGCGCTGTTCAAGATCCTGCACGCCGTCAAATGGATCCACTAAAGTACCATAATCCGCTTTATTCAATGAAAACGCCATCGCGTTGATCGTAAAATCACGTCGATTTTGATCATCGGATAAGGTACCGTCTTCCACAATAGGCTTACGTGAATTGGCACGATAAGATTCCCTTCGGGCACCGACAAACTCCACATTGAGTCCTTCATAAAGCAGCATTGCTGTACCAAAATTCTTGTAGACAGCAACTTTAGTATGTAGCCTATCACCCAATAAAGTCGCAAATTCAATGCCGCTGCCGACGACAACAATATCCACATCATTCTTAAAAGGCCGCTTCATAATATAGTCGCGAACATACCCCCCAATGACATAACATTCTGTATTTGTTGTCTCGGCGAGTTCCTTAATGATTGAAAAGATTGGATGTTGTAAATTATCGTACATAGTCAAAACAGCAGGTAAAAAACCAAACAGTTTGCAAAAGTAACATTTTTTTTCCCTAATCCCTATCTTTGGACAACTTACGGAAAGCAAGTGGATTTTTAAGTAATTCGGCTTGTTCACGACGGCGTTTTACAATATGTAAAGCCGAGAAAATTGCCTCTACAAAAGAGCTTTCAGAAGCTAAGTTTTTTCCAGCAATATCATAGCCTGTACCATGATCTGGCGAAGTGCGTACGATAGGTAAACCGGCTGTAAAGTTTACACCGGCACCTTTGGCAATATGCTTAAAAGGGATTAACCCCTGGTCATGGTACATCGCGAGTACCGCATCGAATTTCTCATAAGCACCTTTTGCGAAGAATCCATCGGCAGGATATGGACCAAAGCAGAAGATCCCCTGTTCGTTTGCTTTTTCTACGGTAGGTCTAATGATCTGATCATCTTCGGTGCCAATAATCCCATGATCGCCAGCATGTGGATTTAGTCCCAAAACTGCGATCTTAGGCTTTTCAATCCAAAAATCTTTCTTCAACGAGTCATTCATCAGGGCTAGCTTTTTAAGAATAGCTTCTTCGGTAATATTAGCCGCAACCTCATGCAGTGGAATATGACCTGTTACCACACCAATACGCAATTCATCACAAACCATAAACATCAATACATCATCAGCCTCTACTTTGGCCTGCAGGTATTCGGTATGGCCCGGAAATTGAAATCCCTCCTGTTGAATATTATGCTTATTAATTGGGGCAGTCACTAAAGCATCAATTTTGCCGGCTTTCAGGTCCTCAACAGCTTTCTCCAACGAAAGGAAGGCATATTTACCGCCAATTTCGTTTTCTTCACCCAACGAAATCTTGACGTCTTCCTGCCAGCAATTGATCATATTTGCTCTTTTGGAATGCGCCTGCTCAGCATCATTGATCACGTTAAAACTAAAATCATTTACACCGATCGCTTTACGGTGAAAAGAAGCAACCTTTGTATTTCCGTAAACCACTGGCGTAAAGAAATCGCACATACGCTGATCTACCAAAGATTTAATGATGACTTCAAGTCCAATGCCGTTAATATCGCCTACGGTAATTCCGATTTTTAATTTATCGCTCATTCTATTTAAATGCTTTGATTCAAAAATAGGGATTTTTTTCTTAGAATGACTTTTCACTTATTTATTTTTTACTTTTGCAACATGAGCACAGTAAGAGCAAAAAAACATTTAGGACAGCATTTCTTGAACGATAAAAATGCTGCACAAAAGATTGTGGAAGCATTGGATCCTAAATTGGGTTTTAGCCAAGTGCTTGAAGTAGGTCCAGGAATGGGTGTACTTTCTGATTTTCTCTTGCAAAAAGAGGAATATGAAACCTATTTGATCGATGTGGATGACGAATCCATTGCTTATTTGGACGATAAATATCCCCAATTGGGTAAGCGATTGATCCACGGTGATTTCCTAAACCTTGACTTTTCACAGTATTTTGGTGAGAAAATGGCTGTCATTGGCAATTTCCCTTACAACATCTCCTCCCAGATTCTCTTTAAAATTTTGGATGAACGCCAACGTGTCGTTCAAATGACGGGTATGTTCCAGAAAGAAGTAGCCGAACGTTGTACAGCTAAGGCGGGCAGCAAGGAATATGGTATCTTGAGTGTCTTTTTACAGGCCTATTATAAAGTAGAATACCTTTTTACTGTAAAAGCAGGAGCTTTTAATCCACCGCCAAAAGTATTGTCGGGTGTTATCCGCATGACGCGCAATGACCGTGAACAATTGAATTGTGATGAAAAACTATTTTGGCGTGTTGTTAAAGCGGGCTTCAATCAACGTCGTAAAACCCTCCGTAACTCACTTTCGGGCGTTGTTCCCAAAGATAAAATGTCCGACAATCCACTGTACGAGCTACGCGCAGAACGATTGACGGTAGATGATTTTGTCGGTTTAACAAACGAAATAGCAAACAGTCTTTAATATGCATTCGACGGACAGCACATTTATTATCGTAGGCGGAGGTATCGCTGGATTATGTGCTGCAATAGGGCTTGCAAAAGTAGGTATTGAAGCACATGTCTATGAAAGCGCCATTGAACTCAAAGGCATAGGTGCTGGATTCGGGCTCGCAGCCAACGCCATGCAAGCTTTGGAACATCTCGGATTGAAGGATGAAATCGTTCCGATTGGGCATTACCTTGCATCTTATAATGTCTTGGATCAAAAGGGAAATATTCTTGTTGAACCAGACACCAAGTCAATCAGTCAAAAATATCAACAGGACAATTTCGCTATCCATCGGGCAGATCTGCATCAGTTTCTCTTATCCAAAATCCCCAATGGACAAGTTCATCTCGGCAAACGTGCCGTTTCCTTTAAACGAGAGGGAGAAGATATTCAAGTTTATTTCGCAGACGGAAGCCATGTACACGGCCAAGCCCTTTTGATTGCCGATGGCGTACACTCAGCATTACGACAACAACTCATACCAGGCTCGGCACCTCGTTATTCAGGCTATACCTGTTGGCGGGCCACCATCGATAATAGCAGTATACAGCTCAGTAAAGGGACAGAAACCTGGGGCAGCAAAGGCCGCTTTGGGATGACCCCACTTGTCAATAACCGCATCTATTGGTACGCATGCATCAATACTGAGGCACAAAATCCGGTCTTAAAAAACTGGAAAACAAAGGAGCTCCTCGAAAATTTTAAAGATTATCATGCCCCTATTCCAACGATTCTTTCGGAAACAAAGGATAGCGAGCTAATTGCAAATGACATCATTGACATCGAACCACTTCAACAACTCGCTTTTGACAATATCCTATTATTGGGTGACGCTGGACATGCAACGACTCCCAACTTGGGCCAGGGAGCCTGTCAGGCTATTGAAGATGTTGCTGTTCTCGTGGATGAACTCCAGACCGCAGCTTCCGTTAGTTTGGCTTTTCAAGGATTCGAAAAAAGAAGATTGGATCGGGTAAATTACATCTGTAATACTTCCTGGAGGATAGGAAAAATCGCACAATGGGAGAATCCATTCCTGATAAGAATGCGAAATTTTGGCATGAAAATAATGCCTAACCGCATGAAACAACAACAATTAAACAAATTATTATCTGTAGATTTTATGCAGATCAACCATAATCATGACGCTGGGATCTAAATCATCGTACTACACCACAACAGTATTCACTGATCAGTCCCACATAAAAAAATAACTGAATGAAAACTACCATTTTGATCGTCGACGACATTCATGAAATCATGCTTGAGAAATTTGAAGAGGCAGGAATCGCGTTCCATTATCAACCGGATATCAGTCGGGAAGCGGCTGAAAAAATTATCAGCAATTACTCGGGGATGGTTATTCGTTCCAAATTTCAGGTAGATAAGGCTTTTTTTGACCTGGCACCAAACCTCCGCTTTATCGCCCGTGCTGGTGCAGGTATGGACAATATCGACGATACAGTTGCTGCGCAAAGAGATGTGCTGTTAATTCCGGCCAATGAAGGCAATCGGGATGCTGTAGGTGAACATATGATCGGTATGTTGCTCAGTCTAATGAACAATCTGAATCGGGGTGACCAACAAATACGATCTGGCCAGTGGTTGCGTGAAGCCAATCGTGGATACGAACTTAAGGGACGTACTGTAGGCTTGATCGGCTATGGGCACAATGGTATGGCCATGGCAAAAAAACTATCCGGTTTTGATGTACAGGTGCTTGCTTATGATAAATATCGAATCGACTACGCCGATCAATATGCATCAGCAGCAGACATGGAAAAGATCTGCAAAGAAGCCGATGTGATCAGTTTCCATATCCCCTTAACGGATGAAACAAAGGGGATGATTGATGTGGATTATCTGGCTAAATTTGAAAAACCTATTTTCTTTTTACTGGGGGCACGAGGCGGTATTGTACAAGTACCCGCAGTGCTTAGCGGCCTTGATTCAGGTTCCATTATCGGAGCAGCATTCGATGTGTTGCCCGTAGAAAAGTTCCCAAAACTCGCTGAACAGAACTGGTATGCAGATCTTATCCGTAGAGACAATGTGATCTTATCTCCACATGTTGCCGGATGGACATTCGAAAGTTATTATAAATTATCGGAAGTGGCGGCCGATAAGATCATCGCCTTTCTGACATCTTAATTTTTGTACGGCCTATTTTCCCAAAGCTCCAATCAATCAATCAATCAATCAATCAATCAATCAATCAATCAATCAATCAATCTAGCAATCTCCTCCTATCCATACACGCTTAGGAGGTTAAAGTAACCTATTGGTCTTGAAACGTATAAAAAATCAGGTTCCGGCACTAAAGATACCGATAACAACAACAATCAGAAACTGAAGCACCAAGCTACCGTCAAGTAGATAAGCATAGTGATAATGATCTTTTGTTTTGAAAACGGCCAATTTTAGCAATGCAAATATGAGCACGTTGGTCAGAATCAATCCAATTTTAATAGGTATCGTATAAGGTACCGTCAGGATCAAAACACAATGGAGGCCCAACAGCCCATAAGTTAGATTTTTAGCTTTTTGTTCGCCCAGCATATTGGGCAAAGTCCGCAGGTGATAATAGGAATCCTGTTGGATATCCCGAATATCAAAAGGCAGGGTACAGATAATCAAAAATATGAACTTCAATCCGCAGAGCGCAATAAAAACCCACTGATCTATTTTGACACCGACGTTGGCCAGTTCCACATAGGGAAGCACCACACTGCTGCAGACCCAGACCAGGGCAATATGAAAAATCTTGGCCCCAGGTATCTGTCGAAGGCCCACTTTGCGGTCACGGAAGGTAAACAGGGGCATTCCGTATAATAGACTCAGGATTCCAATAAATCCCAAAAACAAAAAGGAGTACACATGAATATACCATAAGCAATAACCGAGCACAAGCAAAGCGATACCATTGTTTAACCACATGACCCATTCATGATTAAAGATCCAGCGTGTCCGCGGGAATTTTGATTCTTTTGGGTTCTTCGGTTTGGACCACCACAGGCTAAAATTATAAAGCAACAAAGTCGCTGTTCCTTCCACTAAAACAATATACCAATTGATAGGTCGTTCAAATATGATATAAGTCAGCGCGCATTGTGCCATGGCCGCCATGGCGATCAGCAGATTTGTATAGATTGTAATATAGAATAGCTTTCTTAGAAAAGACATCTTGGTAAATCTTGATGCAAGATAACAATCTTATAGATAAAAGTAGTTTAACATTATATTAAACATCAATTTTTTGATAAAATGGGCAAAAACCGCTAAATTGTACACCGAAATCGAAATATCAAAAACGATTTCGCAACGATAACAATATAAATTAAAATAATTCATAATAATCCTAATAACGATGAGCCTACAAATAAAATCATTTGAAGAATATCAAAGTGAATATAAGCGAAGTGTAGAACAACCTGAGGAGTTTTGGGCGAGCATTGCAGATCATTTTTTCTGGAAGAGAAAATGGAATAAAGTGCTGAGCTGGAACTTTGAGGAACCCAATGTCAAATGGTTTGAGGGTGCTAAATTAAATATTACAGAAAACTGTCTTGATCGCCATATTTATGCGAATGGTGATAAACCAGCCATCATCTGGGAACCTAACGATCCAAATGAAGCGCACCGCATTCTTTCCTATAAACAATTACTACAAAAGGTAGAGCAATTTGCCAACGTACTTAAAAATAATAACATCAAAAAAGGAGACCGGGTATGTATTTACTTACCGATGGTTCCTGAATTGGTTATTGCAGTATTGGCCTGTGCACGTATCGGTGCCATCCACTCGGTGGTATTTGGAGGTTTTTCAGCACGTTCTATCGCGGATCGTATCGTCGATGCGGAATGCAAACTGATCGTTACTTCAGATGGTAGTTACCGTGGCAACAAAACCATTGGTTTAAAAAATATTGTGGACGATGCTTTAATGCAATGTGACACTGTTGAAAAAGTAATTGTCTTAACACGTACACGTACACCGGTATCGATGATCAAAGGCCGTGATGTATGGTGGGAAGATGAGATCAAAAAAGTAGAAACACAAGGAAATCCAGCATGTCCAGCAGAAGAGATGGATGCGGAAGACAACTTATTCATCCTTTATACATCGGGATCCACAGGTAAGCCTAAAGGTGTAGTACACACCTGTGGCGGTTATATGGTGTATACAGGCTATACCTTTATGAATACGTTCCAGTATAAGCCAAACGATGTATTTTTCTGTACAGCAGATATTGGCTGGATTACAGGACACAGTTACATCGTCTATGGGCCGTTATCACAAGGAGCTACTTCTTTAATGTTTGAGGGTATTCCAACCTTCCCGGACGCGAGCCGTTATTGGGACATTGTTGATAAGTTCAAGGTCAATATTATCTATACATCCCCTACCGCCTTACGTTCATTGATGGCTTTTGGTGACGAATTTGTCGACAAGAACGACCTTTCATCTTTGCGTGTTTTGGGATCTGTAGGTGAGCCTATCAACGAAGAAGCCTGGAACTGGTTTAACGAAAAAGTTGGTAAAAAGAATTGTCCTGTTGTTGATACCTATTGGCAGACAGAGAATGGAGGCCATTTGATCACTTCATTGGCGGGAGTAACACCGGAAAAAGCAAGTTATGCGATGTTCCCGATGCCGGGCATTCAACCCGCTTTGATGGATGAGAATGGGAAAGAAATCGAAGGCAATGATGTCACAGGAAACCTATGTATCAAGTTCCCTTGGCCAGGTATGCTACGCACGACATGGGGGGATCATGACAGATGTCGTCAAACCTATTTCTCGACGTATAAGGATATGTATTTTACAGGCGATGGATGTTTCCGTAGTCCGGAGGGTTATTATAAAATCACAGGCCGTGTAGATGATGTATTGAACGTTTCGGGTCACCGTATTGGTACAGCAGAAGTGGAAAATGCCATCAATATGCACGCTGACGTTGTTGAATCGGCCATTGTCGGATATCCGCACCCAGTAAAAGGCCAGGGTATCTATGCTTATGTCATTGCGAATCACCACACCGATGCAGAAGCCACCAGAAAGGATATCATGGAAACTGTTTCACGTATTATCGGTCCAATTGCTAAACCAGACATTATCCAATTTGTTGATGATTTACCAAAAACACGTTCAGGAAAGATCATGCGTCGTATCTTACGTAAGATTGCCGAAGACGATATCGCCAATGTAGGAGATACTTCGACACTTCAAGATCCTGCCGTTGTAGAAGGAATCATCAAAGGCGCTGCGGCCTTGAGAAAATAACGTATAAAGTATCTTAAAAAAATAACAGCCTTCCAATAGGAAGGCTGTTATTATATTCCCCTCAAGTTTAACCTTATCGGCAATGTATAGCCAACCCGCACAGGCTCACCACGCAGCATACCAGGTTTCCATTTTCTAAGCTTTTTGACTACTTGTATACCAGCAGCCCCTGTACCGAAACCCAAATCGTTCTTTATTTTCAAATCTTCTAATCGCCCTTGTTGATTTATAATGAACGCTATTTCTACAGTACCGCTTATACCATTCATCATGGCTTGTTTTGGATATTCGTAATTTCTTGCCACAAAATACATCATTTCTTTGACACCTCCAGGGTATTCTGGCTGTGTTCTATAGGTAGTAGAATCATATGAAATGACGACACCATTTTCTTTTGTTTTAGTTCCTGAGCGTAATTTATCCTCCTTATAATGCTCGACAAAAGAATCAGGTCCCCTCTTTCCTCGCCACTCCCCCTCGCGCAAATTATTGACCAGCTGACCTTCTTCAGTTTCGTCCTGTTCATCTATACTAAAACGAATAAAACCATTTCCATTTTCTAACTTTTTATTGTTCAAAGAGTCATAATACACCACATAGATTGGCTTCTTTATCAGTAGTTTCTTTTTCTTCACTTCACTCGGATAGAATACAATCATCTTCAACTTATTATTCGGATAGAGATAAAAAGCAGAATCTATCAATTTACTCTCATCACTGAACCTCTCAAGACTCTTCAACGTACCATTTTCATAGAATTCATATTTTTTACCCAAAAATCTGAATGGCGGGTGTCCACTCTCACTGATCGCATTAAGCTTTAGCGAGTCATTCCGCAGATAATACTCCTCGATTTGATAAACTTTATCCTTTCCCAACGCATCAATATGAATTTCTCTTAAAAAATAAGCCGAGTCTTGCTTCTTAGTCTCCTCCCCATCTTTCCTATGGTAAGTGGTAAAAGTAACTTGAGCCGAAAGGCTCAATCCGCACAGGTTCAATAGAAAAAAACAAATAAGTTTCGTCGAAAAGTCTAAATAATACTTCATAATAATTGTTAATACAAGGGTAATAATAACAAATATCTTGGATAGTAAAAAAATTAACCGGTTAAATAAAGTTTAATTTTATCGCAGTGGGATTTCCCCCCCCCCTTTTATGTTATCCACATTATGTTAATAAAATTGTGGATAACATAAAAACCGACAGTCATTATCCTTAACGTACATAGTTTAGCCGTATTGGCAAGGTATACCCCACTCTTACGGGCTCTCCTCTCAGTATACCCGGTTTCCATTTTTTTAGCATTTTTACAACTCGGATACCAGCTTCACCAGTGTTAAATCCTAAATCACTCTTTACTTTTATATCTTCGATGTGGCCATCTCTGTCGACCACAAAATCTATTTCTACTAAACCATTTACCCCATTTTTGACAGCTTCTTTGGGATATTCATAATTTTTAGCAATAAAAGTCAATAACTTATATATACCTCCAGGGTATTCCGGTTGCGCAAAATAAGTTTTCGCATCATAGTTTATGAGCTCCCCATTTTCTTTGATTTTACTACCCTTTAATAGCTTTCCTTTTTTATACGTTTCGACAAAAGTTTCATTATCTGCCAGTCCTTTCCATTCTCCTTCACGCAAATTATTGACCATCCTCCCCTTTTCAAAATTATCGTCACCGCCTTCACGTAAACAAATTAAACCATTTCCATCCGCCAACGTTTTATTCTCCAACGAGTCAAAATAAGCCACATAAATAGGATTCTCTGCAACCCGGTTACCTCTTTTATCTAATGAGCTTGGGTAAAATACAGTCAACTCAGGCTTACCATTTGGGTACCAATAGTATGCAGAATCGATCAGTTCACTCTTTTCACTGAAATTTTCCAGGCTCTTTAACACTCCATTTTCGTAAAACTGAGATTTCTGACCTTGAAAGCTAAACTGAGATTTCTGACCCTGAAAGCTAAATGGAAAACCAGCATCTTTGCTGGTGCCTTTTAACTTAATCGTATTGTTATTGATATAATACTCTTCAACAACATAATATTTTTTGTTTTGATCGCTTACAGGACGAATGATACGCTTAAAATAAGCGGGGTCTTTCGCTGTTATTTCTTTCCCATCTTTCTTATGGAATGTTGTGTCGATATCTTGGGCCGCCGCATCCTGCAGATAAAAGACCAATAATGTAATGAAACAAATGAATTTCAACAATTGATTTAAATAATATTTCATAAAATGTGCGTAGGACAATAATTTTATGGGCTAATTTACATAATTCATGTGATGCATCGATTTAGTGGGGGGAAAAAACAGTTTTCCACACGATGTTAATAACATTGTTGATAAGTTCAAAAGCACTTTAAGATTAACAGAACAAAGAAGCATTAAACACAAAAAAGCCACATCATCCCGACGTGGCTAAAATAAACATATGAATTTAATTAAACAGTTTCTATTTATACGAGTTTACGGAGCTTGCAACCTTCCAGGTTCCCGATTCATTGATCAATGTCACCAAATCTGTTTTCGTGAAATCCTCAAACTTCATGGTGATACGTGCCACCATATAGTTTTCAGATTCCTCGAGTACTTCGGTACTTGTGCTGCAGTTCAATTTTTCACCTTTTTGCTTTTTTAGGAACGAAATGACTTCCGAACGGCTATTGGTGCGTGCAGCTTTTCCCTGAACTTTTTGATTGAATTCGGATGCGAACAATTTTTCTACGCCCTGAGATGCGCCTTCTGTCATTACTGACACATAGCTATCGATGGCCAAATCGGCTGTGGAAAGGTTCAATGCTTTGCCCGGGTCAGCTGCTGCCATTGCGAAAGTTGATAGTGTAATCAATGCTGCTGCTGCGAATGTCTTTACTAAAGTTTTCATAATTGCTATACTTTATATTGTTAGTTTTTTTATCTCTTTTCTTATTGTCGCAAGGAAGTTGATTTTGTTGCATCATTTCCTTAAGATTCTGATTCAAAAGTAAGACAACGCAGCATCCCATTTTATTACATTTAGATCAACGGAATAAAAAAGTCGGTAAATGGAGGTAAAGGAGCGGTAAATGGATATCCGCTCCGGTAGGAAAAAACACAGGTACGGGTTAACGTTACTTTTATAACTGAAAAGCAGCTAGAATAGTTGCTGGCGTACAATCAACTTCATTGAGCACATTGCACCGTCGGCCATTTTTATAAAGATATATGATCGTAAATCCAACCAGGATGGGTGTACCAACAAATTCGTTGCATGGAATGCTGATTGTCTTGGCCGGAATTGGATCCTGTCCATAGACGATATCGATTTCCCATTCTTCATCTTTTACCTCAGTAAACTCCCTTTCTTTGAAATTGAAAGAAAAGGTATGGAATTTAAAGGCGATAGCATTACAATCTTTGGGTAGCAGCAATGCTCGGTTAATGTCAAACATTGGAAATGATATTTCGATCTGATTCCCGTCGGTTAGGCTAACCGTTGGATCGATATTCAGCGCATCCTGCATATGGAAATTTTCGTTGAACTGGAAATTCACCAATCTGTCTAGCCTACAATTGTTTAGGCACAGTGTTCCCCTGTCGTCATTGATATTTGTCTTCATTGCCCTATAAATCTGTCTATTCAAGCGATTGCCCATTTGTCCATCATGCAGTTCCTGATGCACTAACCCAAAAGCCTGCCTAATTGCGGCGCCCGCGCGACTTGCCTGTCCAAAATCTTTACCAGCTTTCTTCGTGTCGACGTTTTGTTTTACACGATGTGGTTTACCTTGAATGTAGTTCTTTGTTCCTACCTTTCTGCTTACCAGTGGGCCAACCAGTCCACGGATATAGCCGTTATCATTTATTCCCATACAATAAATATACCACCAAAACGACCCTATGTCAAGTATCTTGTTCATTTTTAAGGATTTCGGAAGCTGCAGCAAACAGCAATTATAAATTTGAAAATTTAGTGATACCTTTTTTGGGATTAGTTATAACCAATTCCTAACCACCTTCTGACTGCAAGCAAGGTGCAGACAGGGGGTCTGTACAGTGAAAGCACCTTTAAAAGGTGGACTCAACGTGGACTCACTGTGCACACAAGGTGGTTACAGTACGGAGTTGATCGTAAGTTGGTGTAGAGTTGGTGCCAAGAAAATACAATTATTTGCGAGTGGCTGTGTTGAACTTTGAGAATAATGTAATCACGATAGAGCTTGATATAGACGCCACGAACAAGGAATCGGGAATGGACGATTTCTCATCCAAGAAATAGTATACAGCAGCTGCTATTGAAAAGCAGACGATGAAGGACAATATTAAAACAAGTATAAATTTGGTTTTCATTAGTCAAGGCTTAATAGAGTACAATTTAATATACAAAAGACATTTAACATCCAAAGAGAAATTTATATAATTAATCCATTTCGATAACAAGAAATCTATTTGACAACTCTGGATTGATAACGTTTTCCACAATGTTATTAACAAGATGTGGAAAACTGCAAACACATCAAATTTTAAACGAAATATAAGACGATATACTAGATTCGACCAAAAGCTTTTTACGATGTAAATAAGAGATATATATTATTGTTTATTCAGCATTCGAATAAAGCTACCATTTGCATAGTCGAGTTTCTGCGTATAGTAATTTGTTTCAGGGCCTGCTACCAATGCACCTCCTATTGCACCTAGCAACACCGAAGCTACAACAACATTGGTTGCAGATGCAGTTTCCACAACGGGGCCCACAAAAATAAAATCATCATCTTCCTTGATTAAAGCATAAAACTGATCCTGACTTGAAATAAAAGGATTACCAGCATGCACTACTGCATAATAATCTTTCGGGTTTACCTTTTTCACTTTCCCTTTTTCATTCTCTTTAAAGAAGCCTAAGTTTAAATCCCCCTCTCTTAATTGGGCCCGCCCACCTGATGGTGTTTGAAGGGCAAATTCTTCGTAGGTCAGATATAACCCATCTTTATATGTTTCCGTGTTATAAAGTGCCAATTGTTTCTTTTGAATATCGTCGTAATGTTCAATTTCACTGAGACTATAGCTTTTTGTGGTATCGCCGTTTTTGGTTAATGCATCAAAGATCAGGTTATTGACAACCTCGCTGGCGCGTGCCAAAGTCGCTTTGGTTACATCCATCCCTTTAACGACGATAGCTGTATCAGCTCGGGCTAGCTGTAAATATTCTCCATTAGCCTTTTTTGAGAATAAGATTGCTCTAAAATCCAAAAATCCCTTTTCAGAAAAAGCTCCCGTCAATTCCGCTATGCAGAATTTTTCCAACCGCATCAGCAATTCACCATTGCCTTTACGACCGCTAATTTGTTCCAATTGGCTCTGCAACTGTTTTTCCAATGATGGCTCTGCCACCAACAACCGGTTTGCGTTCATTATACCGACCTGTATGACACCCAGATTATCTTTTATCTCTCTTGCGTCGTATAGGTTTATTTTGCCATACTTAGCGTTTTCGACGATCTTATGTGGTTTCGTAAATAGAAATGCTCTGGTCTTTTGTTGTGCATTCACTACAACAGCTTGTATAAGAATAGAAAATAGGAGGAAAATAATCCGTTTCATGGTAAATAAATTTCAGAAAATAGGTTATACTAAGTTATCATATTATTTGCTCTTCTGCAATGTCCATACTTCTTTATGGATCATACACTTTCTCTCCTATTCACCATCTATATGTTTTACAGCAAGTTCAAGTAGGGCATTCACAAAAGTATAACGATAAGTTAACTTATGCGGTAATGGTGCTAACTAAAAAGTCCGAACATTAAATTAAATTTATAAACTACATCCGCTATTCCTTGTTTTACTGTTATCGTCCAATACCCCAGGCTAACTGTACATAGAAATGTCCCAGCCTATCCTTTGGCACATTCGAAACTGCAGCATTCACTACTTTCCATTCATTTTGTGCAATAGACGATTTATACCCTATTCTACATTCCGGGCGAAAGCTAGTGCGTTCGGAATTGGATGTTTTCAACGTAACACTTAAATCGACAATAGCAGCATCATGCTCCATTTTAGTTTGGTTGGATTGCGTGGTCAAAAAGTCTCCAAATTCTCCATTCAGATTTTTCTTTTGAACGGTAAAAGTAGTAGACTGCGTACCGACTCCCAGCTGCGGGCTAAAGATCAATCTGCCTGTATGTATCGCATTGGTAGATACATAAACCGTAAAATCTCCTGTGTTCATCGTATTGTCGTTTTTACTGCTTGTCGACAGGCTAAAATTCACGCCAATGAGGGTTTGTTTGATCCTATATGCAAGTCCAGCTCCAGCATTCCAGCCAAACCCAGGTACCTTTCCGGAATCATAATCTTTCAAAATCCTATTCAAATTGCTTGCATTGTTAAATTGAACACCGGCAAAATAGATCGTCTCAAATGGCAGATGTTTAGTCCGAGTAATCAATTCGTATTGACGAAACTTTATTGAGGAAAAAGACTATTTCGCTTCGATAACATTGATATTGGGTGCAATTTGTTTTAATTTATCAATAAATTGGGTTGGATTTTCCGGATCAACGAATATATCATCAATTACATTATAATGCAGAATCATTCCCCTTCTATAGGGCCTTAAAACGGTGAACCTCATCGATCCAAACCAAAATACCTTATCAGCTTCAACTTTGCGAATGGAGTTGACATCAACAGAATCTGTTCCCCAGATACTTTTAATAAACAGTTTATTGTCTTCAATCCAATAACGTTTATAGAAGAAAGTGAAATACCAGGTTAATGCAAATACCGCAAACAACAAAAGTGCCCCAGTGTAAAGTCCTTGCTCCAAGTCACCATATGATACCATGGCAATAAATATAATCATCCCAGCCCCCCATATATAACTACCGAAGGGTATGTGGGTATTAAATACTTCTTTCATAATCAATAGTTTGCTAGGTCAGTTACTTTTATTCCAAACGGTAAAATTTTGCTTAACTGAAAGCGGAAACAAATTATAGATTTCACGATATTGTTCGAAATCTTCTTTCGTATTAACCTGAATATGATAGATATGAGGAATGACCTCGCTGTCTATATTATCTTTCATAAAATTTATTTCTTCACGTAACAGTGCTGTTTTAACATTTGGCAACCAATCTTTTACTAAGAGCGCGTTTAATCGCTCTGAACCCTCGAATAATTTAAGATCATTGTAATGCACTGCTACTTGCTGAAGACTGTCTTTTAGATGTCGGTTTTCGGCCTTATATTGATCCAATAATGCTAAGTACTCATTGTAGACCTTATTGTTTTTTCCATCGGATACGACCGCCATTTTTATTGATTCGCCTCTATTCTTCGCTAACAATAGTTCTTCTAGTTCTGCTTGTTGATAGGTACTGTCCAGTAACAGTTTATAATTATCAGATTCGTTGGCATCCAGCCAAAATGTGGTTGACATATAATATTTTGGTGTACCGAGTTCAGGTTGACGGGCAAATCGTTCGATCTCCTGTGGCTTCACCACATCCCTCTCCCAGGAAAAAACGATTTGATAGATTCCCTTCGGAAGCTGCTCAACATTTAATTCAAAATTCTGTTTAAACAATGTATCTGACAAAACTTTGGTCCCATTGTTTAAATTGTATAAATCTATGTGAAAGTGAGGTGATATTGGTACACTGCCATTGATCTTATTGGAGGTATGTATATTACATGCCGATAAGAAAAATATAATTATATACAGAAAGATATGCCAATTTATAGTCATAATATCAAGTTAAAAAGATCTTTTAATTTACAGACCATTAAAGCATAGCAAATGGTAATATCTATTTAAAAGCAGTGACTGCACTTTTCTGCAATCACTGCTTTCATCTTAATATAAATCAAAAGTCATCGTAATTGATGGGTTCTGTACTGATCTTAACATACCACAGATAACTCCGTTGGCAACGTAATATTCAAGTGTAAAACTATTTGTTTTTAAAAAGCTATCCATTTTATCCATAATTCCACCTACATATCCTCCTGATGCTCCTTGTTTTAGTTTAAAGGTAAAGGCTTTTGTAGTTTCGTTGAACGTATAATCATAGACAATTTTTGTTTCCCAACCACTTGTACCACCGTTTTGACTACAGAATCCAATCAAAGTTACAATCCCCTTATCTTTTTCCCAATTCAAATCCATGTAGCCATAATTAAAATAAAATCCTGCAGCTCCATTTCCCAGTCCATCATGAAAACGTTTTAAAATCGTCAAACCATCTGCAGAAGTTCCAGGAAGATAGCTTTTGTAATCACTTACCAATTCAGAATATTTCGTACCTATCACTTCATACAACTGCCTAAAGGGAGCATTACTTTTGTTGACTGAATATTTTTTTCCATTTTTATCAACTGCTATTAAGCTACTACCTTCCCAAACGAGCTCTTTCAAAATTACGCCCTTATAAGGAAGACCTTGAACAAATTCAATTCCATTCAGAGTAAAAGCAAAAACAGCAGCATCCAAAGTGGAAAAGCTACCATCAGAGTTTCTGGCTTCCAAAGTGGTCGATTTACCTTTGTAATCAAATCCAAATTCGAATTGTGTATCACCGATGCTAAGCTTCGAAAAGGGATTATTCGCAAAATAGTTTTTAAATTTATTTACGGCTTCTTCATACCCCCCGCCCATATAAGATTCTTGTTCTATCTTAGTTGCTTTTACTAACTTTAGCGGTTTTTGAAATTTTCGACCTTCAAAAAACAAAGTATCACCATGAGTTTTTACGTAGTCAAACTCTACATCACTCCCCATACCCTTTCCAGCTTGTCCGCCGAATGTACTAGGGGTCGGATCTTGCAACATTGTCAAGTAAGTATATGTATCAAAAGATAAGGTGGCAGCCATAATTTGACGAATACGGTAAGTCGATTCTTTAGGTACCGATGCGGTGTTATCGTTCAAATCTGCAACCATTTTTAAACGATCATTGTTCCCAAATTCCATATAAAACCCATATCCACCAGAATACTCTGTCGTCAAACTTGCTTTCCATCCATAGGGTGCTTCCACTAATGTTTTTCTTACATAGGAAAGTGTATCCGAAATACGGGAGTCAGGATCAGCCCCCAATTCCAGCTCGACTTCTTTTGGTTTTGTACAACTCATCGCTAGTAATACAAAACATATAAAATAAAATATTTTTTTCATACTAATATTTTCTTGGAGTTATTTGACCCAGCATAATCGCTTTTGAATCTTTGCTATCCTTAAAATTTATAAATTTTAGATATTCCTGTGGTGTAACGTCTTTCAATGGAGTATACCAGTCCAAGTTAAAACTTGTATTTCCTAAATAATTAATTAAAGGCTGTACATCGCTAGCAATCCAACTTATTTTTGCATATTCGTACGCATTCTCATCAAATGGATTTTCCTCGCCCTGCTCTTCCGATAGTTCAAAAACAAAGGTATCATTGGCACTTTTAGTGATTGAAAAATCATACGCTGCAGCCCATGTATTTGAATTATCCCCAAAGGTGATATATAATGTGGCTTTATTGGATGACATCAATCTGAACTGCAATGACTTTGTAGTATAACCTCCCAAGCCATCGAGGATCGGATTTAACACTTCTTTTTGCTTAGCAGAAACTGGTTTACTGATCGACCAGCTATTACGAATATCCCAATCCAACCAACCTACTTGGTTTCTCGCGATTAAAGTCGGAAATTTAAATGCTGTACTTTTATACTGTTCCTCCATTACTCGCTGAAATTCCATTTGCAACTGCGTCACATCAATATTAAAATACTTGATCATATAATCCCTAACAATAGTCTCTTTCTTCCCGAATTTGGGATAGGCAGTCTCTCCAGATTCATAGGCATAACTATCATAGAACAACTGTCCCTGCACGATTAAATGGGAAAGCGTTTCCGCAAAGTCTTCACCTACAGATTTTCGAGAATATGGAGAGATAAAACCCAATGCCCTTGCTGTTTCTTCATCATTTTCTTGCGCAGTCCAATTGGAGTAATAATCTCCAACACATACTTTTTCAAAATCAACTGGTATAAATCGTGTTTGATTTAATATATGGGTAAATTCATGATGGATCACTTGTAAATTTCCAACTACTGAATTAGGATTATTCTCATTCAGGCCATTTAATCCATAGAGTGTTATCCGGCGTCCACCATCAGCTGTTCCTCCTTTCACAGAACCATCTGGATCATAGTCTCCGGAGCCAAACAATGCGAATTGCTTGGGTGTATAGGTTTTAATAAAAGTTGCGCCACCAATTTTATTGTATACCTCCAAAAATCCCTTTTTCACAATATCCATTTGTGGAATCACTTTCGATTCATCTGCAGGAGATATATTTTTGTTTATATCATGCATATTACGCTGATAGCGGTATACGACTTCGATATTATAGGGATCTGTCAGATTTTTAGTAATCCATTCATCAATCGCCCCCGGAACAAATGTATCGTAGTTCTGAAGTGTGTAATTTAGTTTATCTTCTTTATTACAGGCAAAGATTAATCCGATCAGACTAACTCCTGTAAATATTTTAACAATTGTTTTCATGATTTATCTTGGGTTTAGTTCGACACCTGCTAACTTCGCTTCTTGTGGAATTTGAAAGACTCTCCTCGGATCTTCAGGTTTAAGTTCTAGAATGGTTTCACGCTCATCATTGCCAATCATATTGTGCCTAACAGTTAATCCTTTACGTATAATATCAAACCAACGGAGACCCATCGACATAAAGCCAATTTGCTTAAACTGTAATGTTGTTTCAATCAAGGCTTCTTTATCATCAGCCACACCAAAAAAATCCTTGGATTTTGCAACTGTTACAGCATAGGTATTGGGATTATAATTATTAATCCTATTGCTGGCAAATAAATTAAGATCCGCCAAGGCACTATTGGTATTCCCCAATTCGGCATAAGCTTCTGCTCGATTCAATAATACCTCATCTGTAATCAATACGGGTACCATTAACATTGGATAGCCTGTATTTGCGGTTGGATTTGTCACGTACCAAAACTCTTTCCACAGATAGGTGGTGTAATGTGGAGATCCATAACTTACCCCAAAGTTATAAAGCTTAGCTCCAGCAGCCGTCATACCATTATAAATATTTTGAAACACATTTATCCCCATCGCATAACGATTGTTCCACCATCTTTGGTAACCGCTATAAGTTTCATTAATCAATAAGTTATAGGGCTGTTCGGCTTTGGCAAATTCTGTACGAACGGACTCAAACCCCAATGTCTTGAACGTGGAATTATAAGGAATTAATTTACCCGTAAAATTACCACCGAAAATCTTATTGGCATTATCCACTACCTTTTGCCATTCTCCTGTAAACAAGTAAAAACGTGTAGCAAAAGCATGAGCCGCTTCAGGTGTAAAGTGATATTTAGGGACATCCCAAAGTCCTTTTCCTTTGTCTAATAACGCTAATCCTTCTTCCAGATCCTGACGAATATTATCATAAGTCGATTTAACGGTTCCTCGATCATATTTTTTTATAAGTACCGTTTCAGGTTCTTTCACATAAGGTACACCTGGGGAATCATTACTAGCTCCCGATTTTGGGTCATATACTTTTGCAAAATAGTTGGCAAGCATAAAATGACAATAAGCACGAGCAACAAGTGCTTCGCCCTTATAAGGCAAAACATCAGCGCCAAAATCATTCTTCTCAATAGCATCCAGTGCATGATTAGCTGCTGCAATTGCCTCATAACATGAATTCCAATAAGCGGTTGGAGAATCCGTATCATCGCCGATAATATCTTTCCACTCATAAAGAGCAGGAACCGGTTGATACAAATCGCCAACACCTTTGTCTTCGACATTGTCCGAATACGTTTCAGCCATAGCCAAAGAATTTCGCCCAGGATAGGCTGACGCAACCAATCGTTTGACTTTATCTACAGTATTGATCTGAGCACGCATATCAGGCTCCTGATCAAGATATTTGCTACATCCGCTGAACAAAAAAGCAGAGGATAAAAGAATATATTTGATAGTATTTAATTTCATGATTTATATTTTTAGAATCCCAACTTCACAGATAACGTAATTTGTTTTGGCACAGGAAGAGCAACTCCACCATTACTATAAAACTCCGGATCGACTCCGTTTAACTTCTTATCTGAGTATAATAACCATAAATTATTCCCTACAAGATTAAACTGTGCTGTTCTGAATTTAATGCGTGAGACGAGTTCCTTAGGTACATTGTATCCAATAGAAATTTGTGACAAACGAATATAGTCGCCTTTCGCCACACGCTCGGATGAATAGTTGTAAGCATTGTACGTATAGTTTGCCGCATTTCTTTCTTCCAAAGCATTCTTAACATCGAATTCTGCCGACAAAGGATCCAAAGTCGAGGGAATCACCGTTAGATACTCATCACCACGATATAAAAACCTATTGATCAAATCCTTCGAGACATTATACATATCCAAATAAGATGAGGAATAACTAGGTTGCAGACGAACCTTATTACCAAAAGCAAATTTCATTAAAAAGGACAAACTGAAATTTTTATACTCTAATCGGTTATAATATCCACCCGCTATTGTAGGGTCTACAGGGCCTTCATATTTTAAGAAATCAGTTTCATTGTCCTGCAGCCAAAAATACGTAGCACCTGGTGTCCCGTCAGTACCGATAAACATAGGATACCCACCTCTAGCGTTAAGCTTATCAAAATCGATAGAATATAATCCACGATGCGGATTTCCTAATTTGGCTCCGCCTTCAGCAGAAACTAAATTCCAGATGTTACGTGTCACATCAAGTTTTGTAATTTCTGTTTTATTAAAGCCTAGGGTAAACTGGGTCCGCCAAGTAAAACCTTGCGGATCTTTAAAAGGATATCCGCCTAGTTGAATGTCAACACCATGCCCCTTCATATCCGCATAGTTACCCAGTTTTTCGAACTGACCTCCAATACCCGATGTTCGAATAGGCCCAATCAAATCGAAAATGTTTCTTCTATAATAATCAAAGTTCAAATCAATTCGACGATTTAAAAAGCTTAGGTCAGTACCAATATTCAATTCGTACATCTTTTCCCAAGTCAATTCTGAATTTTCTAAACCGTCAATATTAATTTTACCTTCTTTCTCCGATTCGTAAGGTCGATATGCCACCGCATTATAAAATACAGCAGAGGAGTTTGACGCATTTCCCATATTTGCCACAAGACCATAAGTTGCTCTTAAGCGTGCTGAAGAGAGAATTTTATTTTCACGGTTGAAAAAATTTTCCTGGTCAATGTCCCATGCGCCTGATAAATTCCAGGTAGGCAACCAGCGAGCTACATTAGAATGCCCCATTTTGTTTGAGCCATCATATCGTGTCGTAAAGTTGAATGAATACTTATCCTTATAATTATAAGCACCTCGAAGTGCATAGGCCAATTTTCGATCATAATTATAAGCCATTGAAAAAGGAACGTTACCACTTTCAATCGCATACTTGTAATAGCGATAGGTAGGCATTACTAAATTTCCATTGCCATATTCTATTCCTGGACCATTAAAATCATGATTTTGTTTGTCCGCATACTGAAGCTCGTAGGTTCCAAATAAATTTAATGTATGATCATTCCATTTTTGATTGTATTCTAAATTGTGGCGCATATAATAACTGATCATATTATTATTGGCTACATTAAAGAATCCTCCATTGGGTAATATCACATATTTATCGGTATTGGGGAAATCTGGATCCGCGTACAAAAACCTATTTCCCGCATTTACTGTTTGATCCTGGTTTGCTCGATATGCTTTGGAAAGATTCGCATTTTCTGTGATCATATGCTGTCTTTCGGAATTGTAATAACGATACATTCCATTCGCAGAATAGGTCAGAGAAGGTAAAATTTTATACGTTATACCTGCTTGAACTTTAATATCCATCAATTTTAACTTGATATAATTATTATCGAGTTCATTGAGGATATTGAATGGTGCGTAATCTCTATTAAAATACTCCAGTTTTCCATTCTCATCGTAAGCGGTGATAATACGACTCGTATTTAGCGAATAAGAGTATGGGTTAATATCAAAATCTCGAGAATAGCTACCATACACAGCATCCGAAACTCTATTTAATGTTCCTGGAGTACGCTGATCCCTAATATTACTTTGGAAGATAAATTCGGTACTCAATTTATCATTGATTTTGTAATTATTACGGACATTCGCGGTAAATCGCTTTGCCGAATTTCCGAGTGTAAAACCAGAATCATTCATAAAACTAGTAGATGCATAGGTCTGGCTTTTAGCCGTCCCTGTAGACATACTTAATGAATGATCGTGAACAAGGGACTGCTTAAAAAGTAAGTCAAACCAATCTGTATTTGCATTGGTATAGCGCTGCAAAAATTGATACCGAGAGGGAGCATCATTGCGTAAAGCATACGAATCAGTAGAAGGATCATAATCGTACATCAGATTATACATCTTGTTAAAGACACCTCCAGTTGGAGAGCGAGAAACCTGTGAATGATTTAAATAGCCTTTGTTTTCCATATCAATGATCAATTGCATCTGCTCTGCTGAGTTCATGATATCAAATTGGTTGTAATTAGGCTTGATATAGGTGGTGAAGTTTCCTGAATAATTAAAATTGACAACACCATCTGTATTGCGTCCCCTTTTCGTATTTACGACCACAACACCGTTCATTGCAGCAGCACCATACATGGCTGTGGCAGCAGCATCTTTCAATACAGTGATCGACTCAATATCATCTGGATTTAAACCTGCTACAGAAGAACCTAATAGCGTATTTGCATCCCCTGTTGACAATGCCTCATTGGAGATATTGACCGCCTCATCCAGGATGACACCGTCAATTACCCAAAGTGGTTTGTTATCTCCCGTAAGTGAGGTTGCACCACGAACCCGAATTTTGGGTGCCGCTCCAAATGTACCAGACACGTTCTGAACGGATACACCAGCCGCTTGTCCCTCCAACATACGAGAAATATCCGGAACCCCCGCACGTTCAGCCTCTTTCGCATCAATCTTCGATGACGCGCCTGTGAATAATTTACGATCCAAATTTTGATAACCGGTGGCAACTACATTGACTTCATCCAATTTTTGATCATTAGCTGTAAGTACAACATTTATAGTTGACTTACCAGCCATGGAAATTTCCCGGGTTCCAAACCCGACATACCGAACGACCAAGACTGCAGATGAAGAGGCATTAATCCTAAAGTGCCCTGAATCATCTGTTTGCGTCGAAATAGAAGTTCCCTTTACGGTTACAGTAGCGCCACTTAATCCCTTTCCATTTTTATCAGTGACGGTACCTGAAACGGATTGCTGTATAGCCAATGGGACTGTCATACTGATATTCTTTGCATTACTGTTGACCGAAATGGTATTGGCAATAATTTTGTATTCAATATTATTGCTTTTTAAGACAGCATTCAATGCTTCCTCAACGGACGCATCCTTAACGTTCACAGAAATCCGTGCTTTAGTATTCAGATTTTCACTATATAAAACACGTAGATGGGACTGCTTGGAGATGGCAGACAATGCTTCTTCAATACGGGCATTTTTCATATTCAACGTGACCTTTTGCGCCGTGCTCTTAGCATGCACGCCTGTCACAAATGCGAATAGAAGACATGTACTAATTTTCATAATACGTAATGGTTTGCAAAACCGTGGGTCTTGAGGGATCAAGCTCCACCTTTTGCTAAGTGGTAAGTTATTCATACATTTACACTTTGTGGTTAATTTGGGATTTTAGTTTTCATTTCTAGATTTAGGCCCTGATGATCACATCTTTTTTCCGGACAGGGATGCTGCAACATTCCTGTTCTCTTTTTTTAGGCCACTGCTGTTGATGTATTATTTTATCATAGGCATACTATTTATTTCTGTATATCTTTTTAATCTTTAACTTTTGGTCGCGATAATCAATTTATTGCCTTCTACTTCAAATCTTAGGTTACTGACATAGGATAACATCTCCAATACTTGGGATAGTTTTACATCACGCTCGATACTTCCGGTATACTCTTTGTCCAGCTGCACATCACCTCGGAAGGTAACATCTAGATCATACCAACGTGATAATTGATGTGCTATATTCGTTATCGTTTCCTTCTTGAAATAAAACTCATTATTGTGCCATGCAAGATCATGTGCCAGATCTGCCTTTCCCTTAACTAAGTTATCCCTAAAAGAAGAAGCATATTCACCAGGAAATAATTCCACTCGTTGATCATGTTGACGCACCTCTACTCTTCCCTCCGCTAATGTTGTACGAACATAATCCGAATAAGAATTAATATTAAAATGCGTTCCGAGCACTTTAATTTCATTACCTTTCGATTCCACAATAAAAGGTTGATCTGACTTGGGGGCAACCTCGAAATAGGCTTCTCCGTCCAAAAAGACTCTACGTTCTTTCGGTGAAAACTGCGCAGGAAATTTCAATTGAGATAGCGCATTCACCCAAACTTTTGTGCCATCTGCCAAAGTCATCTTATAGAAACTTGCTTTTGGAACAATCAAAGAGTTATATTGCAATGGGATCGTTTGATCTATTTGCCTAACGATCAGCTCATTGCTATTCCCGATCAGATTATTGTTTTTAGTCAAGGTTTTAGTGGAATCACTATTCAAAGAGAGCCTGGAGCCATCAGCCAAGACTAATACTGCACCACTTGTTGCAGGAGCAATATCTTGCTTTTTTGAAACTATTACACTTTTATCAACCGAAAAGAATGAGGCAAAATCACCTTTCCATAATAGAAAACCACCTAACAAGAATACAATAGATGCTGCAATGCTTAAAGACCATTTCCGGAAAGATCTCGCACTGTTGGATTCTTTATTTTTCAACCGCTCCCATGCCTGATTTACATCCAACTGCCGAATAACGGCCAAATCTTCTGCTATATTTTCCGCTTTTCGGAAGGACTCTAAAAGCTGCTTATTTTGTGAACTGGCGTTGAGCCATTCATCAAGCTGCACTTGTTCCTCTGCTGTCAATTGACCACAAAGGAATTTCTGTATTAAATCAGTGATATGTCTTGTGTTTTCTTTCATCAATTACCATAAAGAAACTTAAGACGAAGAAAAGGGTGACAAGAATTTAAATATTTTTTAACAAAAATATAATAAGGGGTATAAACTCGGGATTCAAACGTTTGAGTAACATTTTCATGCCGCGTTGCTTTTGTGTTTTTACAGTATTGATACTAATTTGCAGCTCCCGTGTAATTTCAAGATTGGATAAACCTTCAAGATAACCAAGCCGAAAAACTTGTTGACAGGCGAAAGGCATTTCCTCAATAATTTTATATATTTCCTGAATGACCTCACTGTGAATCATATTCAATTCAAGCGCAGTATTATCTTCTTCGGTAAAACCTACAACATTCCAATATTTTTGACGGACCTTTTCATGACGGATATGATTATAACAAGCGAAACGCACAGAACTATAGAGATAGTTCTTTATTGCAATCTCATTATCACTGACATGATCAGTATTTTTGAAATAAGCAATAAAAGAGTCTTGTACCAGATCTTCTGCTAGAGAAAGGTCACCAACAATCTTCCAAGCAAAATGGCAAAGTCCATTATAGTGTGTCTTAAACAATACTTCTTCTTTCTGCATAGTTAGATCTCTTCCACACTCTGATTCTATTATTTTTAGAGATGAGATTATTTAGGGTAAAAAACACATCCAATTGAGGATGTTTAATAATTGTATCGTAAAAATGCTCTTTTTTTTTGTCAATCCCAAATAATAATTCTAAACCCGAATTTATTCGTCTCTAGATTGCTAAACTAGTTTAGTTTTTTTCCGAAAAACAAAACAAAATTCCTGCTTTTATCATTTATAGAGAGAGAAAACTGTCAAAAACTAGCATTTTTTCGCTTTTTTTTACTATATTGTAAACTTTCAAAAAACCTTCATCGCCATATAAGCGTTGGCAACGATGAAATGTAGAAGGTTAAAAATTAAAACAAAGACTACATGCTATTTACTGTTCTTTCAGGACTAATAACATCGAGCCTTATTGTTCCATTTGGTCGATTCCTAAAAACCAAATGGGGTTTTATTCTCGCATTCTTACCGGTACTTCTATTTCTATACTTTGCTCAATATATTGTACCTATTGGTCAAGGCTCCTATTTCGTCCAATCAACATCGTGGGTGCCCTCCTTAGGCATCAATCTGGATTTTAAATTAGATGGACTGTCACTACTTTTCGCCTTATTGATTACTGGGATCGGATCCTGTATATTCTTTTACGCGAATGCCTATCTCAAAGGTCATCGATATATCGATCGATTCTTTGGCTACCTCTGCCTTTTTATGTCGGCTATGCTGGGGCTTGTCCTGTCGGACAACATGTTACTATTGTTTATCTTTTGGGAACTGACCTCGATCAGCTCATTTTTTCTCATTGGATTTAACAATGACAAAAATGATTCACGCAAAAGCGCACTGACTGCACTATCCATTACCGGGTTGGGTGGTTTTTTTCTACTGGCAGGTTTTATTTTGCTGGGTAATATTGCTGGCACTTACCATATTACAGCTCTCATCGGCAAAGTATCGATCATTCAGCAACATCCACTCTTTCCCCTGGTCTTTGGCCTCGTAGCACTTGGAGCGATTACGAAATCAGCACAATTCCCTTTTCATTTTTGGTTACCCGGTGCCATGAAGGCGCCAACACCTGTGTCGGCCTACTTACATTCGGCAACCATGGTAAAGGCCGGAATCTACCTTTTGGCCCGTTTTTCACCGATACTTGGGGGCAACCCGATCTGGATGTATTCCCTCATGGCCATTGGTGGCCTCACGATGCTTTATGCCGCCTTCCATTCGCTTTTCAGAACAGACCTCAAGGGAGTACTCGCTTATTCAACCATATCCGCCCTCGGTATTTTGGTTTTCTTATTGGGGCTCGGCACCAAGGATGCCATTATTGCTGCAAGTGTCTTTATACTCGTACATGCCCTATATAAAGCCGCATTATTCTTGATTACGGGGATTATAGACCATGAAACCGGAACGCGGGATCTTACAGTCTTGCGGGGGCTACGCAAGGTATTAATGCCTGTCGCTATCGCAGGTTTCCTAGCGGCACTTTCCAGTGCAGGTATTCCACTTACATTTGGATTTATTGGAAAGGATCTGATTTACGAGGCAACACTACATGCCACACCCGATTTATTTCTCTATTTGACCTTCGCTGCAGTAGTAACAAATATACTCTTGGTCTCTGCTGGATTTATGGCCGGCATCAAACCTTTTATGGGTAAGCTACCCGAGCAATTTAATACAATCCACCTGCCCTATAAAGCCATGTGGATCCCACCTCTACTTTTAGCTATATTAGGCGTTGTCTTTGGGTGCATCCCAGGACTTGTCGGGGAATGGATTGCCGGACCTACCGCAACAAGTATACTCGCAAGCCGCGAAACATTTCACCTGAAAATCTGGCATGGCTTTAATTTAATCCTGCTATTAAGCGCTATTACAATTGCCGCTGGCACGTTACTTTATTTCATAAACAGGCCCAGCGAGAAAAAATTGGCTTGGATTGCAAATTTCAATAAGATTTCTCCTGAATATATCATCCAATTATGTGCGCAGGAAATTGTTTTGTTCTCTACTTTCTTCACCAACAAAATGCACAATGGCTATTTGCGTTCGTATCTGTTGAAAATTATCTTATTTGCCGAATTATTGATCGCCTACCAGTTATATTTGGGCGGACCACTCCATATCAAATGGGAAACCTTATCTCCAGTGAGTTTCTACGAAGTCACCACAGTCTGCATTTTGATCGGCGCCATTGTACTCACCATCCGCACCTCATCCCGTTTAACAGCCGTAGTAGCCACCAGTGTTGTAGGCTATGCCATATGTCTTATTTTCGTGTTTTACAGTGCCCCAGATCTAGCGATGACGCAATTCACCATTGATACACTCACGGTGGTACTCTTCGTATTGGTACTCTTTAAGCTCCCTTCTTTTCTGAATTTGGCCAACCGACGCACCATCATTCGCGACGCCGTGGTCGCTATCGTTTTTGGAATTCTGCTATCCATGGTCGCACTCCGTGTCCTCCATGAACCAACGACAACCAATATCAGTGATTTCTATGGCGATTATGCTTATGTGCTTGCTAAAGGAAAAAATGTCGTCAATGTAATACTTGTGGATTTCAGAGGTTTTGACACCATGTTTGAAATTGTAGTATTGAGTATTGCTGCATTAGGGGTATATAGCTTATTAAAATTACGTTTAAAATCCTCTGATAAAGAATAATGATTGATAAAGGTTATGCACAAATGAGCTGATAACTCCTTGCTAAATAGTAACAAATGAACAGTACAATATTACAGACCGCTACGCGGTATTTATTACCGATACTCTTACTTTTCTCGGTGTTCCTTCTACTCAGGGGGCATTATTACCCCGGCGGAGGTTTCGTTGGCGGCTTGGTTGCTTCGATTGCCTTTGTGCTGCATAGTTTTGCCTTTGGCCCTCAAAATACCATGAAACTGATTCAGTACAAACCCTTGTCACTTATTCCCATCGGATTGGGGATTTCGGCCATAAGCATGTTCTTACCTGCATTTTTTGGCTACCCCGTCATGACCGGGCTTTGGCTGGAAGAGAAAATCCCCGTTATCGGGATGATAGGAACCGCCTTATTTTTTGACCTTGGTGTATACTTTGTTGTCATAGGTGTCGTCCTGACGATTTTATTTACAATTGCTTTAACTACTGAAGAAGAATAATGGAACTGATACTCGTGTTATTGATCGGCATCCTTTATGCTGCCGGAATATACCTCATCTTGCGTCGAAGCATGGTGAAATTGTTGTTGGGGATTATGTTACTGGGCAATGGTACCAATATATTGATCTTCTTATTGGGAAACATTATTAAAGGTAAACCACCTATCATTGGACCCGATCTGAAGGTATTCACAGATATTTATGCGGACCCGATTCCGCAAGCACTTATTTTAACGGCCATCGTGATCAGCTTTGGCCTAACCTCCTTTGCCATCGTTTTACTCAAGCGTGTATATGCATTGCTGGGTACAGATGATCTGGATGATTTGAACACGCCTGAGGAAGAAGATATATGATAGACAACCACATTATTGCCACGATTATCGTGCATTTATTTATTGCTATTGTCCAACTGATGTTGTGGCGCAAATCCACTGCACAACGTTTTCTGAGCGTTGGCGGAAGCTTGCTCGCACTTATTCTTGCCTTTAAACTATTCTTCAAGGTTTATGATGATGGTATTTTGACCATGAATGCAGCCAATTGGAAAGCTCCTTTTGGAATTGTCTTTGTTGCCGATCTATTCAGCAGTACCCTTGTTCTCCTGACTTCAATCGCAGGCCTGGCGGTCTCCATCTTTTCCTGTGTCGGTGTAGGACGCCAGCGTATTCTTTATGGTTATTTCCCGATCTTTCACTTTTTGATGATGGGGCTCAATGGGGCTTTTCTAACCGGTGACATCTTCAATCTGTATGTATGGTTTGAAGTTATTATTATTTCCTCTTTTGTGCTGATGACTTTGGGGGGCAGAAAATCCCAATTGGAAGGTGCCGTAAAATATATGGCCATGAATATCCTGGCTTCCACATTTTTCTTAACAGGAATAGGTATACTTTATGGCATTTCAGGCTCGTTAAACATGGCCGACCTGGCCCTCCGTATTCCTAAAATACAAAATCAGGCTTTAGTAGAAATTACAGCAACATTTTTCCTGATCGGTTTTGGGATTAAATCCGCTGTATTTCCACTCTATTTCTGGTTACCGTCCTCTTACCATACACCACCTTCGGCCGTAGCAGCGACATTTGGAGGCTTATTGACCAAGGTTGGGATTTACGCCTTGTTCCGGGTATTTTCCTTACTATTTATTCCCAATCATTTTACCAAGGAACTCCTTATCGTACTAGCCATATTGACAATTCTGACGGGCGCTTTTGGTGCATTGATCAAAACCAATATCCGGAGGTTGTTTTCCTATTTGATCGTTTGTCATATTGGTTTTATGATTGGCGGATTGGGCCTGTATAGCAAATGGGCTTTATTGGGGGCAGTATTCTATCTGATCCATGATATCATGGTCAAAACGAATTTATTCCTCATAGCCGGTGTTATACGGCAACTCCGCGGCACCATGGATATGACTAAACTGGGTGGACTTTATGCCCAATACCCAAAGATTTCATTACTTTTTGCCATTGTTCTTTTTTCACTGGTGGGCATCCCGCCTCTCTCGGGATTCTGGCCTAAAATCTATCTATTCAAAGATGCCTTCCACTTAGAGAAGTATGCTTTCGCGGGAGCCCTGATTATTGGCAGCTTTATCACCTTGTTTGTCATCGCCAAAATGTGGGCGCAGGTATTCTGGAAAGATGCACCTGATCCGGAAATCATTGAGGACAAATTTGCGGGTATGATCGGCTATAAAAGAACAATGCTCATACTCCCTGTTGTTATTTTGGCATCTGCATCCCTGTATATCGGACTCAACGCCGAAGCGATTATCCATGTCGCGGATCAGATCGCTACACAATTATTGGACACATCACCTTACATAAACGCTGTATTAGGAGGGCAGAAATGATATGATAAAACAGTTTTTAATGAACCTCATGCTATCCTTCATCTGGGTCGCTTTGACGGGATCGATGTATTACACCAACTTCCTTTTCGGCTTTATGTTGGGATTTGGTATCCTCTGGCTTATGAACAGGAATGAGGTGGACCAACGCTACTTTTATCGGGTCCCCAAAACATTGAGTTTTATTCTTTTTTTCCTGTGGGAAATGATTGTTGCCAATGTGCAGGTTGCCTACGACGTGATAACCCCCAAGTTTTTTATCAAACCTGCGATTGTCAAGTATCCCATGGATGCAAAAACCGATTTGGAAATTAACCTGCTTTCAACCTTTATCTCATTGACACCCGGCACACTCATCCTCGACGTAAGTGAAGATAAAAAAACGCTCTTTATTCACGTCATGTACATGAAAAGCAAGGAACAGTTTGTTTCTACCCTTAAAAATAATGTTGAACGAAGACTTTTAGAACTCTTAAGATGACTTTAAATAGCTATTTTGATTATGTGATCCTTCCGATCTTGACTATCTCAGTCATACTGGCTTTTATTCGTCTGTATAAAGGACCCCAGATATTTGATCGTGTTATTGCCCTAGATCTCATTATCACCATCGGAATTGGCATTATTACCGTTTATAGTATACGAACTTCGCAGGAAGTGTTTTTAGACATTGCCATGATCTTGGCGCTTATCGCATTTCTTGGTACGATCGCATTTTCATTTTATTTAGAAAAACAAAGCAAAGATGATTGATATTACTTTAGCCATTCTCAGTACCATCGGGGCCTTGGCCATACTATTTGCGTCTATTGGCATCTTGCGGATGCCCGATTTTTATTTGCGTCTTTCGGTTACGGTAAAGGCGGCAACGCTGGGTGTGGGACTTTTACTTATCTGTGCGGCAATGACCTTCCCGGATGTATCCGTAACGACCAAGGCTATAGCTATTGGATTTTTTCTGATCCTAACGGCTCCGGTTGCAGCACACATGATTGGAAGGGCTGCCTATATACAGCGGGTAAAAACATGGAAGGGAACCACCTTAAATGACCTTGAAAAGGAAGGTAAATTAGATTGTAGAAAAGAAGATTTTTAAGAAAAAACGCATACGGTTTTTCCTAAAAATCTTCTTTTCTTATTCGAACTTCTTTTCTGGATTAGAAGATAATGCAAACTGGTGCTGGTACAGCAATTTCTTTTCCAGTATCTGTCAACAAACCCGTTTTAGCATCCCGGCTAAACAAAACAATGTTGTTGGTATATTGATTGGCGACCAAAAGATATTTCCCATCCGGAGAAAGGTTGAAATTACGCGGACCTTTACCTTTTACTGAAAGATTCGCTATTTTCTTCAATTCTCCATCCTTTTCTACCGAAAAAGTAGCTATCGTATTGGCATCGCCACGGTTGGTCGCATACAGGAATTTTCCATCAGCAGAGATCTTCATGTCAGCACCGCCGTTACTTCCTTTAAAGCCTTCGGGGTTAATATCAAAAGTACTTTGATACATCCATGCATCTCCATCTTTCTTATACGATGCAATTTGACCGGTCATTTCCAATACGACATACAGGAATTTCTCTTTCTTATCAAACACGATATGACGTGGTCCCCCCCCTGCCGGTGTAAAGATATCTTCTGATTCATCTGCAAGACTATAGGCATTTCCCGTTTTATTCACCGGATAAATAGAAATCTCATCCAAACCAAGATCCTGGACGTACAACTTATCCCCTTTATTGGAGAAAAAAGTAGAATGTACGTGTGGCTTTTCTTGGCGTACGGGATCCACCCCCTTGCCCTCATGTTGTATTAATCGTGCTCTTTTGCTCAAAACACCATTACTTTCTAAATCAAACAGCGCTGCAGAGCCGCCTGTATAATTTGCTACAGCGAGCAAGCTACCCTTAGGATGTACTTCAACAAAACAAGGCGACTCCCCTCCGGAAGGAAGTGAGTTTAGAAAAGTTAAATGACCGTCCTTAAAAGAATAGGCAGAAACAGTCCCCTCTTGATTTGGAACCTCATTAACGGCATAAATAAAGTTATTATTTCGCGCTAAAAAGGATGGATCTTTACTTTCTTGCGTGCTCGACAAGGTTGTTTCACCAGTTTTAACATCAAAATTATAAATATAGATGCCCTTGCTCGCGGTTTTGCTCGTATAAGTGCCCACAAACATGGGAATCTGTTGCGCAAAACTAGCAAGAGGTAAAATTGTCATCAAATAAATAAATGCTTTTTTCATTGAAATTATTTTATAGATGTAGCTACTCATTTGTTGAATGAGACCATTACATCAAGTTTGTTGCTAAATTATACGGGAACCCAATTAAATTCCCCCATTCATTCCTCGGTCTGAGGATCTAAAACCCCTCCATTTTACAGGCGTAAATATCGTCAATAGACTTGTTAAATTTGGTTAAAACCGTCCTTTCTAATAGGCAAATGCGTATTTTAGCACATCAATTTTAACAATTCTAAAATCGCCCATTTAAAATATTGGGAATACAAAAATATTGTTAAATAAAAGTACGAATAATTCATATAATCTGATAATTTTGTGCTGTTGTTCAAAAAAGTATATATTGAACACAATTACTACGTATACCGCCGAAGGCAGCGTGCATGCTTGTGACAAAAAAATAAATGATGAACAAATAACCGAGTGAAACGAATTCATTTATACAAATGAAGATCACTCATAAATATCATAAATAATTTATACGGATGAAAAAAAACATTTATATATTGTTTTTATTGCTGTTTGCATCAATTCAGGCCAGTCTTGCGCAACGTCAAGTTATTGATCGCGTTGTAGCAACGGTTGGATCGGGCATTATCTTACAGTCCGACGTGGATATGCAATATTCTCAATGGTTAGCGCAAGGGAATAAACCTAATGAAAATTTTAAATGCGGCGTACTTGAGCAGTTAATCATTCAGAAGCTGCTTTCCCAACAGGCAGTAATTGACTCTATAGATGTAACGGAAACCGAAGTTGACGATAACCTTAACTCCCGCCTACGTCATATGTCACAACAGGCAGGAGGGCAAGAACGTCTTGAAAAATTCCTCAACCGCTCTTTATTGCAATACAAAGAAGAAATGCGTTCAAGTGTTTTTGAGCAATTGAAAGCTAACAAAATGCAGCAAAACATTGTTCAAAAAGTAGACGTAACACCATTGGAAGTAAAGCGTTATTTTGAAGGCTTGAATAAAGACAGTCTGCCTTACTTCAATACCGAGGTAGAAATCGGTGAGATTGTGATGATGCCCAAATTGACAGATGCAGAAAAAAAAGAGCAGCGAGATAAGATTGAAGGTATCCGCAAGCAGATTGTAGATGGCTCAGACTTTGGTACAATGGCTCGTATATACTCGCAAGATCCCGGATCTGCCCCTTATGGTGGTGATTTAGGTTTCGGCACACGTGACAACTACGTAAAGGAATTCTCCGCGATGGCTTTTAAATTAAAACCGGGAGAAATTTCTCCAATTGTAGAATCCAAATTTGGCTTTCATATTATTCAGGTACTCGAACGACGGGGCGAAGAGGTGCATACACGCCATATCCTGATGAAGATCAATCCTGGTACTGCTGCATTGGAAAGAACCAAAAATAAATTGGACAGTATCTATAAACTGGTTGTTGACAAAAAAATGGATTTCTATCACGCTGCTACAAATTATTCGGATGCAGAAGAAAGCAAATTCAATGGGGGTATGATCCTAAATCAAGAAGGCTCAAGCCGCACAACCGTAATTCCTATGGATGGCTTGGAAAAATCAGTATTTACAGCAATCGATCCCCTAAAACCAGGAGAATACTCCAAACCAGAGCAATTTACAGACAAAATGGGCGATGTTGGCTACCGTTTCAATTACTTGAAAACACGTATTCCGCCGCACAAAGCAAATTTGGACGAGGATTTCACCAAAATCAAAGAGGCTGCCAGACAAGATAAAATCAATCGCAATCTAAGTAAATGGTTCGATGATAAATCGAAAACAACATTTATCAATATCAGTGACGAGTTTGGTTCATGCGATGAATTGAAAAAATGGAAAAAACAATAAGTGTACAACACTTATCCTATAAAAAAGGGCTTGAATAGTATATATTCAAGCCCTTTTTTTATTTGGCAATCGTCATGCTATTTCTCAAACATCATCTCGATCAGAATATTCCAATTCGCTTTCTTCACATCATCCTTCGCCAATTCACTCAGTTGCCAGATACGAATATAATTATACTTCACCACCTTATCCTTTTGTCGCACCGTTGCAGTTCCTTTTGTATAGGCAAAATCGCCACTATACGAACGTTTTACTTCTTCGGGCACTGTTTCTATCGTCATCCGTTGTTTTTTGAGGTAAGCCATCATTGTGGCCTTTCCCTCCATCGGACTGGTCCAAGGGAACAAAAAGCGGACATCCTCGCTTAAAAACTCCTTATATGCGGTTGGGTTATCGGCCTTCAGAACTGTTGACATCAATTTGTCTGTTTCCAGGACAATATCTTCACGCTGATTTAATCGCACTTTAGAGCGATGCTTCAGATACCACGAATCGGTAGGTTCGATATATTCAAGATCAAATTCCCCATCCTTCCCGTTGTTTTCAACTTCGGCCCGAATATCGACCAGCCACTTACCCTTTTTGTTGCGTTTCCAGACAGTCAAGTATTCTCCATGACGCAATCTTGCACCTACTTTCTGAAAGTCCATAGACCCCGAAGTCACACCAAACTCCTGACTTTTAGCAATCAACGCAAACGTAGGTTGCCAATTTAAGACATCGGGAATATTTGGTCTATTATTAAGATAGTTATAAGCATTTACTGCCGATGGGACATAAAACGTAGATTCCTTATCAATGATCGAAAGAAACGCTTGATGCGGTGTAGAGGCTTTAGCCAGTGCAGCAGCATCCTTATCGGCCTGCAATAGGCTTCCAACTTTCTCAGGTATCTGCGCATAAAGTGTTGTACCAGCAACACTCATGAATGCGACGACGGATAGCCTATTCCAAAAATTCATATGCAAATTGATCTTTCTTTTAAAGGTTACATGGAATATCCATTGGTTTCCACGATAATGTGTTTTCCCAATAGGAATATTCCATTTTATTCCTCTTTTATAAATTCGATTTCTTATCTATCAAATCTTATTCCAAAGTGTTCCTTCTTTGCTATCTTTCAATTGAATTCCAATAGAATTAAGCTCATCACGAATACGGTCAGAGGTGACGAAGTCTTTATTTGCTTTGGCTTCATTACGTAGTTTAATGACCAGATTCATGACGTCATCGATATCATCGGATGCTGAAGTCTGATCGTTTCTAAGCCCTAGGATATCCTCAACAAATTCTTTCATGAATACTTGAAGACCTTCCAATCCCTCAGCTGTTACTTTCGCTTTACCATCATAAATCGAGTTGATGATACGTACTATTTCAAACAATTCGGCAATGAGTACAGGACTATTAAAATCGTCATCCATAGCTGCGTAACACTTGCGGCGGATTTCAGCTAAATTGAATGAATCAGCACCTTTCGACACCTTCAATTTGTCTAAAAGACTGATCGCAGTCATGAGTCTTTTATACCCTTTGTCGGCCGCATCCAAAGCCTCATTGGAGAAATCCAGCGTACTTCTATAATGTGCCTGCAACATAAAGAATCGTACGGCCATCGGCGAATAACCTCTATTCAATAAGGGATGATTTCCAGTAAATAGTTCGCCCGGTAAAAATCCATTTCCGGCAGATTTGGACATACGCGCACCATTTACAGTCAACATATTCGTGTGCATCCAATATTTGGCAGGGCTCGTATGGTTACATGCTTCTGATTGTGCAATTTCATTGGTATGATGTGTAGCTGCCAAATCCATTCCACCGCCATGAATATCAAACTGATCACCTAAGTACTTTCTGCTCATGGCCGAACATTCAATATGCCAACCTGGGAAGCCAACACTCCAAGGTGCAGGCCAACGCATAATCGTTTCAGGTTTTGCTTTGATCCATAAGGCAAAATCCAAACGTCCCTTTTTCTCATCCTGACCGCTCAATTCACGGGTATTATTGAGCATATCCTCCAATTTACGATTGGTCAATATCGTATAATCGTATGTTTCAACGTATTTTTCAACATCAAAATAGACTGTACCGTTGCGCTCATAGGCATAGCCATTCTCCATAATCTGTTCGATCATTTCAATCTGCTCGGAAATATGTCCTGTCGCAGTAGGCTCAATACTGGGCGGCAACGTATTGAAAAGACGCAATACGTCATGAAAACCTATCGTATACTTTTGAACAATTTCCATCGGCTCCAATTGTTCCAATTTTGCTTTTTTTGCAAATTTATCATCCCCTTCATCACGATCGCCTTCCAAGTGCCCCGCATCGGTAATATTGCGCACATAACGCACTTTATAACCAAGGTGACGCAAGTATCTAAAAATCAAATCAAAAGACACAAACGTCCGACAGTTCCCCAAATGCACATCACTGTACACTGTGGGCCCACATACATACATACCAACAAGATTGGGATGAATAGGTTCGAATTTTTCTTTTGTTCGCGAAAGCGTATTGTATAAATAGAGATTATGGTCCATGTTTAATCGCTGCTTGGAAATCTATTTTTGTCTGAAATATATTTGAATTGGCACACCTGTAAAGTCAAAGTTCTCACGCAATTTGTTTTCAATAAAACGTTTGTACGGATCTTTGATGTATTGTGGCAGATTACAGAAGAATGCAAACATCGGTGTCCGTCCTGGCAACTGTGTTGCATATTTAATTTTGATATATTTACCCTTTAAGGATGGCGGTGGATAATTCTCGATAATATCCAACATCACTTCATTCAATTTGGAAGTAGGGATCTTTTTGGTTTTGTTGGCATATACCTTGTCGGCAACTTCCAACACCTTAAGAACACGTTGTTTTTCAGTTACGGAAGTAAAGATAATAGGCACATCTGTAAATGGTGCTATTTTCTCTTTGATGCGATCTTCAAAAGCCTTCATTGTTTTGTTGTCCTTTTCGATCAAATCCCACTTATTGACAACAATTACGATACCTTTACGGTTCTTCTCTGCCAGGTTGAAAATATTAACATCCTGCGCTTCTAATCCATCCTGTGCATCCAACATTAAAATCGTCACATCAGAATCTTCCAAGGCTTTGATGGTACGCATCACCGAATAAAACTCAATATCTTCATTTACTTTGGACTTACGACGAAGACCTGCAGTATCGATCAATAAAAAGTTATGTCCATATTGATTGTAATGTATACGGATTGAATCACGTGTTGTCCCTGCCATTGGCGTTACAATGTTGCGATCTTTACCGATCAAAGCATTTGTCAAAGAAGATTTACCTACATTCGGGCGGCCTACGATGGTATATTTAGGTAAGGATTCTTCTTCTTCCTCCTCCACTTCGAAATGAGAAACCACAGCATCCAACAGTTCACCTGTACCCGATCCTGTCGCTGACGAGATATTGAAGACCTCTCCTAAACCAAAGGCATAAAACTCTGCCGATTCATGATGCAATTTCGCGTGATCGACTTTATTGGCCACTACATACACAGGTTTGGAGCTTCTTCTCAGAATATCAGCGATTTCGTCATCCAAGTCGGTAATACCAGTTGTGACATCCACCATGAATATAACGACTGAAGCTTCTTCAATAGCGATATAAACCTGATCGCGAATAGCCTCTTCAAAGACATCATCCGAACCATGTACAAAACCACCTGTATCAATTACTGTAAATTTCTTTCCGATCCACTCGGCTGTTTCATAATGACGGTCGCGCGTCACCCCGCTAAAGTCATCAACAATCGCTTTTCTACTTTCTGTAAGACGATTGAATAAGGTAGATTTACCAACATTTGGACGACCAACAATTGCAACAATATTTGCCATATTTATTTTATTTGATCCACCCACTATCACAGCAGGCGGCACTTTTATGCTAAAAATATACTTAAGGGAACAAAGATACGGATTCGAAAGGGATTATCGCGACACAAAAACAAAAATGGCTTTACCGTGAAGTAAAGCCATTTATAGGGTTTAAATTATCAATATTCGCCTAGTTAGACGTTGGATTCTGAGTCAATTTGCCCGGATATGAATTGATCGCATCCTGAGGAATAAAATAAGTTACTCTAAAATCTGTTGGTAGAATATCTTCAAATTGTTTCTGTGGCCCCGGATATGTACGGTTTAACGGGTCTCCGTTACGGAACACATCGTAGCTGCGTTCAGCCTGATAAGCCAATTCCAACTGACGCTCTTTGTCAATCAGTTTGCTTGCACTGGCCGCATCAATTGAAGTATATCCACCATTGACAATAGATCGATTTCTGATGGTATTTAAATCATTTAGCGCTGCACCATAATTACCTAATTTTGCATTAGCCTCTGCGCGGTTTAAATAAATTTCACCCAAGCGGCTGATTACAGGGGAGTGCAGTTGAGACTCCTCACCTTCACGTGAGCATTTCACAATATAAAATTGTGGATAAGCCCGGTTCAAGGAAATATAGTAATCAATCATACCTGTATATGTTTTACCATCTGCATAGGCAATTTTATAGGTTTGTTGTGCAGCATTGACAGCAGTTAATGTATAGACATTATCACCATCTTTACAAGTCACGGTATTCCCGTTTATGGTAGCAGGAGCCTGTACATAGCTTAGCGTAACCGGATCGCCTGCATTTTTGGGTACATCTTGTTTAATAAACCGAAAAACAGTTGTGTATTTTCCCGCATCATCTTTTGAATAAGTAGGTTCAATAAATGCTGCACGTGCGTCGACAATCGTATAATGATCAGGTCTCCAGTCATTGCGACCAGTTTCATTCAATAAGTCAATGTATTTGGCGCTGGAATACATCTCACCCCAGCCCATACCACCAATATTGGAATACATACCTCCAATGCCATAATAATGGTCATCGCCCGAAAATTCAGAAGCCACACGTTTCACCGCAAAGATGGTCTCCTTGTTATCTTCAGGTCTAAACGTATTGTATTTCATGAATTGCTCACGGCCCAACAGGACATATTTACCTGAGTTAATCACTTTATCCGCATATTCTACAGAAAGACGCGCATATTCCGCATTTGGATTTTTATACGTACCACTCATATACAGATATATACGGGAAAGCATCGCTTGCGCTGCACCCTTAGACGCATATGCGGCCCCCTTATCAAGGGTCATTAAAGCTTCTGCTTTTTTCAGATCACTGATCGCTTGCGCGTAAGTATCTTTTACAGACGCACGGTCCGGTAAGTTCAAATCATTGAAAACATCTTCAGGTGTACCATTGACAATCGGAACGCCTAAGTTTGTTTCTGGACTTTGGTAGTAAGGCTTCCCGAATGCGCGACAAAGGTAAAAATACATCATTCCACGGATGTAATAACATTCACCTATTTTATTGTCCATTTCTGGACTCTGACCTTCAGCAAACATCTTGATCAGGTTCGACGATTGGGCAATCGCTTTATAACCGCTATCCCAAAAGTTTTGCAAACGGTAATTATTGGGTGTTCTTGCATAGGAAATAAATTCGTAAAATGCATCTGTCGATGATCCGCGGATCATCTATTATCCCCAGCGTATTCGCCAAGACGGTGCATCGGATCAGACCAAGCTTTTAACTGCGCATAAGTACCTGTTACCATTGCATCAGGATTACTTGCAATATTTTCTTCATCCATTGAAGTATAAGGAAGACGATCTATATCGCAGGAGGATACTGCCGTTGCGATCAAAAGTCCTATTAATATCTTTTTCATTGTTGATTTTCTAAACGTTAAAATTAAAATGTTACGCTTGCGCCGAACATGTATTTGCGAACCATAGGATAGACAGAAACTCCGGTAGATCGAATCATTTGACCGCCGCCGCCTTTGCCATCTGGCTCAGTCAATGGAAGCTCCGGATCAACACCCGAATAGTTTGTAATCGTAAACAAATTCTCCCCAGCTAAGAAGACACGTAAATTTTTGATGTTATATTTCTTTAAATCAAAGTTGTACCCTAAGGTCAGCGATCTCATTTTCAAGAAATTGTTACTTTCTAAAAAGCGTGTTGAAGGTGAATTACCTTTATCTTGGTTGTCGTATCTTGCAATCGGGTGAGTGGCAACATCGCCAGGTTTTTCCCAACGGCTCCAACCATCCTGTAACTTCATCTGGTTACGATCCGTATAGGTTCCATCCGAATCAAATTCCTGACGCGAGTAATTATATAATTTACCCCCCAAGGAGAAACCGAACACGGCATTCAGGTCAAACTGCTTATAACTTAAAGCCGTACTGAAACCGCCAAAAAGATCCGGATTTCCTTTTCCTACATTACGGAAGGTTGCATTGGAATAGTTCGACGTCGTTGTCCTTGTTTCATTGCCATTGGCATCTGTCTCGTATCGATACCACATTGGCAAACCATTATCTACGTTAACACCTGCCCATTCTTTTAAGTAATAGGTATCTACGGGAAAACCAGGTTGAAGCAGACGTTGCGCTGATCCAGCGATACCCGATCCGTCACCTGCGATAATTGGTTTTGAAACAAGGTTACCATTGGCATCTTTTGTCGCAAATAGCTCGGTCAATTTATTCACATTGTGACTCAAATTAACATCCAAGCTCCAATGTACATTGTCATTTCGAACGATGTCGCCACCGATGGTCAATTCAATCCCCCGGTTTTGCATCTTACCAATATTTTTCCAGATAGAAGTGACACCGGTCAGACCGCTGATTGGCACTTGATAAAGTACATTATCGGTCTTCTTGTCATAATAATCAACATTGAATCGCAATCTATTCTTAAACAAGGCTGCATCAACCCCAAAACCAGTTGTATAGGTTTTTTCCCAAGTCAGATCTTTATTACCGATTTGGCTAATTAATGCCCCTGGTATACCATTGTAACTTGATGATGCAGACACCGAGTAAAGACTATATTGCGGATATAATGAACTTGGTCTATTACCTACCGATCCATAAGCCGCTCTCAGTTTTAAGTTATCTACCCAATCAGCCTTGAACCACTCTTCCTTATTGATATTCCAACCACCACTAACTGAAAAGAAGTTTCCATATTTTGCATTGGTACCAAAATTGGATGCTCCATCACGACGGAAAGATACCTGTGCCAAATATTTATTATCGTATGCATAGTTTGCATTAGACAAAAATGACTGTACTGCCCATTCGGAAATTCCACCTCTGGTTCGCTCTGGTTTTGCAACAACATCCAATACCTCGAAACCATTTACAATACCTGTTCCATAAGCATCTAAGGTTTTTGTCCAATAGTCGTTAAATTCGTATGCAGCCAATCCATTCAGGCTATGTTTATCCCAAGTCTTGTTGAAACGTAAAATCTGGTTGGTATACCGACGGGCAAATTCCATGCGATAATCTGTCACACGACCAATTACACTTTCGCCGCTGTTTGATCGTGGATCTTGATATCCGCTATCGGAATAACTATTGTAACGATAATTGTTGACAGAAGAGAACGTCAACCAATCTGTTAATTTGATGTCGAAATCTAAGTTACCCATAAATTCATAATTGGTATTGGCACTATGATTCCATTGGAGGTCGTACAAGTAGTTTGTACTTGCATTGTTGACCCAGCCGCTGTAACGATGTGGCACTAAATTTCCATTTGCATCGTAAGGACTGTCCCAAGGCAGGTTTCCATACATGGCATTGACATCATATTGACGATCATCTACAGCACGTCTTGATCCCGCAATAGATGGCTTAATGGTCAGCCAATCGAAAGGCTTATAGTTGGTACGTAATCTAAAATTATAACGATCGTAATCATATCCTTTTACAGCACCGGCTTCGTTGTAGTAACCTAAAGACAAATAAGACTGTAATTTATCATTTCCACCCTGAATAGACAAATTGTGGTTTTGGACAAACCCGGTTTTTGTCGCCAGTTTCCACCAGTCAAAATTACTGTTGCGTAATTCAGGGTTCCAGCGTGGAAATTTAATTTTATCTTGATTGGAGAATGACGCAAAGTAGTCATAGAGTTCAGCACCATCCATCATTTCCATGTGTCCATTGGAAAGTTGGTTGATACCCATTTTTGTAGAAAAGCTAATGCTTGTTTTGGATGCAGTAGGGTTTTTGGTTGTCACAACGACAACACCATTCGCGCCTTGAGAACCATAAATCGAGGTTGAAGCAGCATCTTTTAGGATGGTTAATGATTCAATGTCGTCCGGATTGATATCACCTGGGCTTGAGCCAACAATAACACCGTCAATGACCCACAATGGGCTGGTCGTACCACTTAATGTTGCCTGACCACGAATCACAACACCGCCATTTGACCCTGGTTTACCGGCTCCTGGGGCAACATATACCCCGGCAGCTTTACCATTCAGCATGTTTTCAACCGATGGCGTAGTGACATCACGTAATTTGTTTCCTTTAACCGCCTGAAGAGCGCCAGTCAAACTTTCTTTTTTCTGTTGTGTTCCATAACCAACAATGACAACTTCCTGGAGTGCTTCACTATTGGACTCCATATTGATGTTAACAACCGGTCCTGTCACGGTCACTTCTTGTGCTTTATAACCAACACTTGTAACGACCAGTACATCACCATTTTTAGCATCTATTGTAAAACGTCCATCTGCTCCTGCGGATGTCGATTTACCGCTCCCCTTAACGCTAATGGTTGCTCCAGCCAACGGGCCGTCTGTAGACTGCACTTTTCCATTCACTTTTTGTTGATAAACCGCGTCATTCAACAAAATATTGTTGTTTGGAAACGTAAGACCATTAGCATTAGCCGAGCTGTGTGTACTTGCAATGAGTAAAGCTAATGATAACAGACTCAACTTGTGATTGTCGAGAATCTTTGAAATCATAATATTTAATAGTTAGTTTAAAAATTGATTAGCGTACTAATCAAAATTTAGGTACATGAATGCTAAATCTAAAGCAAGATGATAGTATATCAAAATTTAGCAACAACGAAATCGATTGCGCCAATTAAACAAACGATTGCATAAACACACATTTTACAGCGTAATCCAATATCAAAAAATTAGAACGATTAAATAACAGCAAAAGACCGTTTTTCAACAACCTCACGACAATCGATAAAAAGAAATTTACAAGAGTAGGAAAAAAGATGATCCTGAAAAACAGGCGGTATTATAGCGTAAATTAGGACACAAAAAAAGCCAAGATATTCACCTCGGCTTTTTTCTTTTAGTAGCGGGGACCAGACTCGAACTAGTGACCTTCGGGTTATGAGCCCGACGAGCTACCAACTGCTCCACCCCGCAATGTATTTTAAATTTCTTTAAAAGAACCGATCATTGCAATCGGCTCTTTCTTTAGTAGCGGGGACCAGACTCGAACTAGTGACCTTCGGGTTATGAGCCCGACGAGCTACCAACTGCTCCACCCCGCAATATATTTTTGAACAAAATTGCTTTTTTCTTTTGAAAAAACAAGATTATGATCCTTCCGAATTGGAGTACAAAGATATATTTTGTTTCTTTGTAATCCTAATAAAATTTAGAAAAATGTCACATAAAGCAGGATTCGTAAGTATCATCGGAAAGCCAAATGCTGGTAAGTCCACCCTAATGAACGCTTTAGTGGGTGAAAAAATGTCTATCATTACACCCAAAGCGCAAACGACAAGACACCGCATTATCGGTATTGTAAACGATGAAGACCATCAAATTGTGTTTTCGGACACCCCTGGTGTTATCAAACCAAACTATTCTTTGCAAGAATCGATGATGAATTTTGTCCAAGGATCGTTGATCGATGCAGACATTATTTTATTTGTGACAGATATCCACGAAAAATACGATGAGAACGATGTCCTGGAGAAATTGCGTAAAACAAATTCCCCTGTTGCCGTGCTTATCAACAAAATTGATAAATCTTCGGAAGAAGAGGTCAAGGCTAAGATTGAATTTTGGCAGGAAAAATTAAATCCGGATACCGTTTTTGCGATTTCAGCAAAATTAAATCATAATGTTGCTGCCGTGATGCACTACATTAAGGATAAATTACCTATTCACGAAGCCTATTATGAAAAGGATGAGTTAACGGATAAATCCATGCGTTTTTTTGTCTCTGAGATGATTCGTGAAAAAGTATTCAAACTATACGATAAAGAGATTCCCTACAGTACAGAAGTAATCGTTACATCTTACAAAGAAGAAGCAAATATCACACGTATTGCTGCCGAAATTATTGTTGAGCGCGACTCTCAAAAAAACATTATCATTGGAAAAGCAGGAGCCATGATCAAAAAAGTCGGCACCTATGCGCGCCAGGATATTGAAGAGTTTATCGACGGAAAAGTATTTCTCGAGCTTTTTGTTAAGGTAATTCCTGACTGGAGAAGTAAAAAGAACTACCTTAAACGTTTCGGGTACGACGATTAATCCGCATTGAAGAGTTCGTACGGAGATCTTTTTATACCGACCTCCCCTACACGAATTGTTCTTCTTGTAAATTTTTACTTTGCAAAATATTCACGAAGTGCTTTAATCTGTTTCAGATTAAGCACTTTTTTTAGCTCTTCATCTGAGGCTTCCTTCGCTTTTTTCACCGATTTAAATTCAGTTAATACTTTCTCAACGGTTGTTTTACCTATGCCCGGAACGTTTTCCAGCTCTGAAACGAAGGTCTTCCGGCTCCGTTGATTCCTGTGGAAAGTGATTCCGAAGCGGTGTGCCTCATCCCGAAGATGTTGAATGACCTTGAGGGTTTCAGATTTTTTATCTAAATAAAGTGGATATTGATCACCTGGATAGAATAGCTCCTCCAGTCTTTTGGCAATACCGATGACGGTTACTTTTCGCTCTATCCCCAGCAAGCGCAGGCTCTTTAAGGCTGCGCCTAGCTGCCCTTTTCCGCCATCGATAATGATCAATTGCGGCAAAGGCTGATCCTCATCCAATAATCGCCTATAGCGTCTAAAAACAGCTTCCTCCATCGTGGCAAAATCGTTGGGTCCCTCAACTGTTTTCACATTAAAGTGACGGTAATCTTTCTTCGAAGGTTTTGCATCCTTAAAGACAACAATAGCCGATACAGGATAATTCCCCTGAATATTCGAGTTATCAAAACATTCGATATGCTGAGGGAGCACATTCATGCGAAGATCTTTTTGCATCTGTTTTAAGATGCGCTCGGTCCGAATATCAGGATTAAGCTTTTCATATTGCAACAGACGCTCTTTTCTAAAAAATGCCACGTTCTTTTGAGACAGCTCCAGCAATTTTTTCTTTTCGCCCAGCTTCGGAATCGTAAATCGAATCCGTTCGTTCTCTTCAATATCTAATTCAAAGGGTACGATAATTTCTCGCGAAAGGCTTTTGAAGCGTTCCCGAATCTCCGGTATGGCCAAGGCCAAAAGTTCCTGTTCACTCTCATCCAAACGCCGCTTCATTTCGAGCGTCTGTGTCTGAATAATAACACCATTCATGACTTTCAGGTAATTGACAAAAGCGTAGCCCTCGTCTGAAGCAATACTAAATACATCCACATTTGTAATGGATGAGTTAACCACTGTAGACTTGCTTTGGTAATTGTCCAGCTTATCCAGCTTCGCCTTAATTAACTGCGCTCTTTCAAAATCCAGAGCTGCTGCTGCGGTAGCAATACTCTCCTTTAAACGATTGGTCACCACAGCAATCTTTCCGTTCAGAATATCCTTGATATCACTCAGGTTCTGATCATAGTCGTCTTCGGACTGATACCCTTCACAGGGCCCCTTACAATTTCCAATTTGATATTCGAGACAGATCTTAAACTTGCCTTTCCGTATATTTTCCTGTGTTAGGGCCAAATTGCAGGTACGGAGGGGAAACAATTCACGGATCAGATCCAATACAATATGCATCATCCCCACCGAAGGATAGGGCCCATAATAACGGGATCCATCCTTGATATATTGTCGGGTCCAAAAAACCCGCGGAAAAGGTTCGTTCTTGATGACAATCCATGGATAGGTTTTATCATCCTTCAACAGAACATTATACTTGGGCTTGTGTTTTTTGATCAATGAATTCTCAAGCAACCACGCATCAATCTCCGTGTCAACGATAGTAAAAGATATACGGTTGATCTTCCGAACCAAAACACGGGTTTTGCCATTCAGCTGATTTTCATTAACGAAATACGAACCGACCCGGTTACGCAAATCCTTCGCTTTACCGATATAGATCAGTTCGTTATTTTTATCAAAATACTGATAGACTCCCGGTCGATGCGGTATCTTCTTTAATTCTTCTCTATAGTCAAATACGTCCATTATGTTCCAATATCAAACACCTTCAGCAAAAAAGCCAGACAACAAATCTCGAAAAAATTTATTGTCTGGCCCAATGGTATTCGTTAAAATAACTTAGAAACCTAAGCGATCATCTTTTAGTTTAGTCGCATCTTTGCCACTTGAATCCGTAGACCCATCTTCGACATCAGAGCCACCACCGCCCCAATACTGATTACAGTCAATGACACGGGTAAGCCCTCCCTGAGGTTGCTCAAAATCACCTTTGGTATACTTCAAATTTGAATCTTTATACACTTTCTGCATGTAGTAAGCGAATACTGGCATCGCTGCTGCAGCCCCCTGTCCGTACTCCATCCTGTCGAAACTAATGCCTCGATCTTCTGCACCAGTCCAAACACCCGTAACCAGTTCCGGTGTAATGCCAATAAACCAGGCATCAGAGTTATCGTTGGTTGTACCTGTTTTACCGCCAATTGGATTTGTGAGCTTATACATCCATTGAATACGTCTCGCCGTACCCTGGGATACCACCTTTTTCAACATATCAACAATAATATAAGCGGATTCACTATTTAAGGCTTTTACGACCTTTGGTGCTTTATCATAGATCGGTGTACCATTTTTATCTTCAATCCGTAAGATCGCTGTTGGCTCAATCCAAGTTCCTTGATTCACAAATGCCGAATAAGCACCCACCATATCAAAGACTGACGCTTCATAAGCCCCTAATGAGATCGATGGATAATTAGGCACGTCACTTGTTATACCCATCCGTTTTGTCAATGCAGCTACTTCCGCAGCGCCAACTTCGTGCACCAGATAGGCCGTCGCATAGTTTTGCGAATAAGCCAATGCTTTCGCTAAGGTAATTGGGTTTCCACCTTGTGCATTTCCTCTTGGTGTCCATCCGTTATAAGTTTGTTGGTAATTGGGAATACTGTAACATGGTGAATAACCATTGTCAATCGCCACCGCATACGTAAATGGTTTCGCCGTTGATCCGACTTGACGCGTACCCATTTTTACCTGATCATATTTGAAGTGGTCAAAGTCAATACCTCCAACCCAGGCTTTGATATGTCCGGTCTTCGGCTCCATAGACATCATCGCATTGCGCAACATAAGTTTATTATACTTAATAGAGTCCATTGGCGTCATCATCGTATCAACACTTCCCTTCCATGTAAATATATTCATCGGAACCTTTACATTGAAGGCCTTTTTGATCTCGTCTTCATTCAAGCCCTCTTCTTTCAAAATACGGTAACGATCAGAGCGCTTCATTCCGCTAATAAGCAGCTTGGCTTTCTCGCCTTTAAAAGGATCCCTATTTTTCCATTGGGCAGCAAATTTAGACTGCAGTTGCTTCATCCACTCTTTTTGCGAATCCTCTGCATATTGCTGCATAGACATATTGATCGTCGTATAGATTTTCAATCCATCACGATCGAGGTCATAAGGTGTGCCATCCGGTTTGGTGATGGACAATTTTGCAAATTCCTTTTTGATTTCATCCTTTAATACCGCTCTAAAATATGGCGCCAAACCCTCACCGTAATTTGCGATCTTAAGTTCTAAACCAAGTGGTTTTTCTTTCGCTTTTGTAGCCTCCTCAGCCGAAATAAAATTTTCGGCAACCATATTATTCAACACCGTATTACGGCGAGTACGTGATTTTTCGGGATACCGCACCGGAGAATAGGCTCCTGGACCTTTAAGCATTCCCACCAAAAGGGCTGCTTGGTCTGCTGTCAGTTTATCCGGAGTCGTATTGAAATAAGTCCGCGCAGCGGATTTGATTCCGTATGTATTGTAAGCACCAAAGTCTACCGTGTTAAAATACATGGTAATAATCTCATCTTTGGTATAATTTCTTTCCAAGCGAACCGCTGTAATCCATTCCTGAAATTTCTGGATGACACGCTTTAGAAAATTCTTCTGCCGTCCATCCGAAAATAGATTAAGTGCCAACTGCTGTGTAATTGTACTTCCCCCCTGTTTGTTACCGGTCAGCGTGTGAAAGATAACTGTAAATGTACGTGAGTAGTCTATCCCAGAGTGATCATAAAAGCGTTTATCCTCTGTCGAAACCAATGCTTTGACCAAATAAGGAGACAATTCGCTATACTTTACATTGGAGCGGTTTTGGACATAATAAGTTCCCAATACCTTATGATCTTCCGTGATAACTTCGGAAGCTAAATTACTTTTGGGGTTTTCCAAATCACTGAAGGAGGGTAACTTTCCAAATACGCCAAGACGTATACTCAATATAAAGAGGAAACCTATCGCGACGATCCCGACGATAATTTTCCAAAAATTGAACGTATACCGCTTGACATCAGCCTCAGTAAGTTGATTTTTTTTTGATACTCGTTTCATCTATTTACTAAATTTCAGACGTAAATATTATTCATTTTAAAGACCGCAATGCATAGTCCATTTTTCCAGCCACAGTTGTGTTTTGCAAACTTGGATACTGCATTATTTCGATCTTTAAAGACTTCAATTAAGACATTAATGCTCACTCTATCAGATAGTGTGCCAAGAATCCCTACTTTGGCAAAGGTATTACTAATTGGGCCAAAAGCAAGAATTTAAACGTGAAAATATTGAAGCGAACTACGCGCGTTCAATCAAACAAACCGCATAGGCAACCACCCCTTCCTGACGACCGATAAATCCCATCGTTTCATTTGTTGTTGCTTTAATAGAGATGTCGTCGATATCCAAACCCGTTGCTTCAGCCAGTTTAACTTTCATTTGTGGGATATAGGGTTTGATCTTAGGAGCTTCCAGACACAGCATCGCATCAATATTGCCAAGCGTGTATCCTTTCGCAGCAATCAGCGCCATACATTCTTTTAACAATAATAAACTACTAATGCCTTTCCAGCGCATATCTGTATTTGGAAAGTGATAGCCAATATCTTCTAAATTGGCGGCGCCCAAAATGGCATCACATATCGCATGGACCAACACATCGGCATCAGAATGCCCAAAGGCACCAGCATGATGCTCCAATTGCACCCCACCAACAATAAATGGATGACCTTCTTTCATCTGATGGACATCAAATCCAAATCCTACCTTAATTTTCATTACACGATTATAGCTATGGTGTCTGTTCATATCCTAGAAACATGCCCAAACACCCGATTTAAATACAATATAATACAGCCTATGTATGCTATTTGATAACCTAACCTATGAGGTATAGATCACACCCAATTTATCTTCGCGGAGATCTCCTGGTATGAATAGCTAAAAACAATGACAGATTATTGCGAAGATAACAATTCGCAGCTATATTTATCGCGACAAAAGGTTTCTAACAGGTAGCGCACCGAAAATCATTGCAATAACGGTTCGACCGGATGAAAAAAGAGACGCATAAAAAAAGGCTATCCTTGAGAATAGCCTTTTTTTATATTATTGTCTGTTTGTTTTTCGAAACGCTTCGAAAAGTAAAGCTTACGCTTCTACTTCTTCAGGCGCAAACTGATCATATACTTCTCCAAAAGCATCGTAGTCCTGATCGCCATTAGGCTCAAAAACCTGAATATCCTTTGAGCGAGCAAAATCAACTATTTCAGTGTTGACATTTTCGTCAGCGACAACCACCATATCGGTAAAATGCAAAGCACCTTTGTAGATCGCCTCATAACTACCATCACCGTACACCTGCGCATCTGCGGCTTTAAAGGAACCTTCTGGCGCCATTTCAGCATACTTCGTACCTAATGTACCTTTAAATTCTTCATTGAACAAAGAGTACATCACTTTTGCATCCTTGAATGTAGGATCGTCTTTATAAGTTGTCTTCACGTAAGCCGGTACCAAAGCAGAGAACCATCCATGACAGTGTACTACATCAGGGGACCATCCTAATTTCTTCACAGTTTCCAACGCTCCTTTACAGAAGAACACCGAACGCTCATTATTGTCTGCAAAGAATTCGCCATGCTCATCACTAAAAACTTTTTTACGCTGAAAGTAGTCTTCATTATCCAAGAAATACACCTGCATACGGGCCGCAGGTAATGAAGCAACTTTAATAATTAGCGGATTATCATTATTATCCACAACAATGTTCAAGCCTGAAAGACGAATAACCTCATGTAATCTATTTCTACGCTCATTGATATTCCCAAAACGCGGCATTAAGATCCGGATCTCAAAACCCTTTTCTTGCATCGCTTGCGGAAGTTGACGTGTAATTTCAGAAATTTTAGTTAATTCGAGGAAAGGCGACATCTCGTGAGTAATAAACAATATCTTCGTTTTTGCCATCTCCAGTTATTTTTATTTATTATTTTCGAACAGTAAAATCGGTCTACAAAGGTACGAAAAAAATACTTACTATGCAATTTACTATTAATCATCGTTTTATATTCCCAAAATATTATGCACCTTTGCCAACAAAAAACTAAATAGCAAAGTGGAAATTTTCAAAACGAAAGCATCTCTCCAAGCATACCTGCAAGAAGCCCGATCAACAGGTCAAAAAATCGCCCTAATCCCTACGATGGGCGCTTTACATGAAGGACATTTATCCTTATTAAATTATGCAAAACCAATCAGTGATATTCGTGTTTGCAGCATTTTTGTTAACCCCACACAATTTAACGATCCGAAAGATCTCGAAAAATATCCACGGCCCATCGAAAACGATATCAGATTACTGGAATCCGTCGATTGCGACATCCTTTTCTTACCAAGTGTTGATGAGATGTACCCCGATAAAAATGAGGCCTGGCATCTCGATCTTGGCGAACTGGACCAAATTTGGGAAGGTGAAAAACGCCCTGGCCATTTCCAAGGTGTCACCCAGGTGGTCTATAAATTATTTACATTGGTACAACCGGATATTGCGTGTTTCGGGCAGAAAGATTTTCAGCAGGTCATGGTCATCAAGCGCATGATAGCCATGAAGGATCTCGCGATCCAATTGGCGATATGTCCTATCATTAGAGATCAAGACGGCCTAGCACTGAGCTCTAGAAACGCGCGCTTAAGTGAAGCTGGAAAAAGAACAGCTTTGGCACTCTCCCGCTCCCTGCAATATGTAAAAGATCATATACATGACCCTATCCCGCTAGCGGAAATAAAAGACAAAGCTCTGCAGATTTTAACAGACACCGATGGGCTTAGCGTTGAATACTTTGCGCTATGTGAAAGTTCAACGTTAAAAGAAGTCAACCACATCGATTTCAGCAAGCAGCATGTCGCACTTGTCACTGCCTGGGTTGAAGGTGTCCGTTTGATTGATAATATGATTCTGAATAATTTGTCAAATTAATTGACAAATCTTTCAAATTCAGCAGAAAGCCCTACCTTTGCGCCATGGTAATAGAAGTAATGAAATCCAAGATTCACCGCGTTAAAGTCACACAAGCGGAATTGAATTATGTGGGTAGTATCACAATAGATGAAGATTTGATGGATGCCGCAAATATCATCGCTAACGAGAAAGTTCAAATCGTAAACAACAATAATGGAGCCCGTCTTGAAACATACGTCATCCCAGGTCAACGTGGATCAGGTATTATCTGTTTGAATGGTGCTGCGGCTCGCCTGGTTCAAGTTGGCGATATCGTCATCATTATTTCCTACGCGAACATGGACTTTGAAGAAGCTAAGCAGTTTAAACCTTCCGTTGTATTTCCAGACGACAACAATCATCTGATTAAATAATCAGGAAGCACTGTAAGCTTAGTATATCGATATTTCATATTTTTTTAATGAGTAGATCACGAATACTCACAAAATAAAATCGTATTTTTGAAGCGTTACCCTAAAAAGTAGCGCTTTTTTATGTACCGAAAAACAACAAAATCCCCACGTCAGCTTATCGCATTTTGCCAATTGGTATTAATGTCGCTGATTATTATTTCGGGTGTTGTTTTTATGCACAAAGAGGTAAAATCAACCGGTGAAATTGTCATGCACACCCACCCTTATGATTTTACCAAAAAACAAAAGCCGCAAGAAACAGATGACCAAATCGAATACCTCAATGTCATCTATCACAATACCTACGTACAAACCGAATTTACCGTCCTTGAACTTCCTATTCCGCGTGAAGTAAAAGAAGAGCATTATAATTCATTTTGTCCGGAGGCGATTACCACAACGATCGATCATTACCACTTACGTGGTCCCCCCAGCTTAGCATAAACCAAAAATCAAAGATTTCGAGGGCCTGTCCATGGTTCCATAACGATCAAACGAACTTGGTGCAAACAAGTAAGAGATTACGTATGTGCTAAATCGCTTGGCTCCAGAACGACAGCATGAAATACCGCTATCGAGATATCATCTTTGATCCCATTTTTATTTGCCTCTACTTTGAGAGTTGTCCCTGTTACAATAGCGAACTTTCGCTGAATACTGTTACTATGGTTTCAGTGAGCTCATTGGCATACATTACCTTGTCGGAAACAAGCTATTACCCTGCTTCCGATAAGACGCAATGCCTTGAACGCCGTTCATAACGAGGAACAGACCATGCTATACGAGGCTTGTATTTATAAAATTTTCATAAAATTACGATGCTAAAGCAATACACTTTATTGGCCACATTACTGGCTGGTACATCCACTATATACGCCCAATCAAAACTTGAAGGCTACTTATTCAACAAAAACCATGAGGCGGTTCCCTCTGGTACTCTGACTTTAAAAAACAGCAAGCTCGCAACTACATCCGATCCAAACGGGTACTTTAAGCTATCCGCCATACCACCGCAAAAAGTAACCTTAAATATATCGGCAGTGGGCTATCGCTCCTTCAGCAAAGTCATCTCTTTAGACACGTTGAAGTTGCCTTTGCAAATTCAACTGGAAGAAGACAACCTCAATTTGGATGAGGTCGTTGTTTCGGCTACACGCTATGGCGTCAAACGTAAGGACGCCCCCGTGGTTGTCAATGTCATAGGGCCTAAATTATTTAATGCAACACAATCTGTTGCCATGTCGGAAACATTGAATTATCAGCCGGGTGTACGGGTAGAAAACAATTGCCAGAATTGCGGCTTTTCACAAGTCCGCCTGAATGGCCTCGAAGGCCCCTATTCACAAATATTGATCAACAGTAGGGCGGTATTTTCCGCATTAAATAGCGTGTATGGATTGGATCAGATTCCAACAAGTATGATCGATCGTATTGAGGTTGTGCGCAGTGGTGGTTCGGCATTATTTGGTGCCAATGCGATCGCTGGAACAATCAATATTATTACAAAAGATCCTGTAGAAAACGACTGGCAAGTAAAATCCACCAACTCACTCATTGGCGGCAAAAGCTGGGATAATACAGTGGATTTTAATACCTCCACCGTTTCGGAAGACCTCAAAAGAGGAGCCACATTCTACGGTATGCACCGTAATCGGGAAGCTTACGATGCCAATGGCGATGGTTTTTCGGAAATAACCAAACTTCGTAACACCACGTTCGGCACAAAACTATTTTACAAACCGAGTGACCTGGATAAGATAACGGTTGATTTTAGTACCGTAAATGAGTTTCGCCGCGGTGGTGATCAACTCGATAAAGTACCGCACCTGACGCAGATCACCGAGCAGTTGGAAACCAGTTCGCTTGTTGGCGGAATCACATACGATCACTATTCCACAGATTATAAGCAAAAAATGTCGTTGTATGGCTCTGTGCAGAAAACTGTTCGCGACAGTTACTATGGCGGTCTTGGAGGCGGAACAACCCTTGCGGACAGCACATTAGCCGCAAATGCCTATGGAAAAACTAATGATATCGCGCTAGTTGCCGGGGGACAATATACCTACAACTTTGAAAGAGATGTATTTACTGCCGGAGTGGAGTTTTCATACAACGATACCCAGGATGAAATACCAGGGTATAAACGAACCATTGATCAGCAGAACAAAGGACTAGGCAGTTATGCCCAATACGAATGGAAGCCTTTAAGTAATTTTAAAACGTTAATCGGAGCGCGATATGATTACACCTATGTTGACGGTAAATATAGTCTTGCAGGTATAAACCGAAACTCAGATCAGCGCTTCGGCACCTTTAGCCCACGGTTGACCATCTTATACGATATCACAAAAGACCTTCAATTTAGAGGAGGCTATGCACGTGGTTTCCGTGCACCACAGGCATTTAATGAGGACATGCACGTCACTTCCATTGGCGGAAACCAAGTATTTGTATTGATCGGTGAAAATCTGAAAACCGAATATTCCAATGCCTATACAGGTTCTTTTAGCTACAATAAAAATTTTGGAAATGTACAAACAAGTTTGCTCGTGGAAGGATTTTACACGGATCTAAACAATCAGTTTGTCAACGTCATGGCGTCTGAAAAAGATGGATTGATTATTCAGGAAATGCAAAATGGTGAAGGAGCCCGGGTGTACGGTTCCAATATTGAAATCAATATCGCGCCATCCTCCTGGTTTTCTTTCCAAACCGGCGGAACGATCCAGCGCTCACGCTATAAAAAAGACCAACTCATCTATACAGGAAAAGAAGACGGGCAGGACATCCTCACCAAGAAATATGTCCGTACGCCAAATATCTATGGTTATATGAATAGCAACCTGAAAGCGACCAAACAATTTGCGATCGATCTGACGGGCGTGTACACGGGAAAAATGATTGTTCCACATATCCAACATGATGTAATGACCCTTAAAAATGCCCGGGACTTCGTGGAATTAAATCTCCGCTTAGGGTATACCTTTCCAATACATAAAGATTTCAGCATCGAAATTTTTGGGGGTGTACAAAACATGTTCAATGCTTTTCAGAAGGACTTCGACAAGGGAGCGCTACGTGATTCAGATTATATCTATGGTCCAACACGCCCTCGAACTTATACATTTGGCCTTCGTGTTGGTCATTTTCATTAACATGGATTTGGGATATGAAGCATTTCCAAAATATATATGTGCTATTGATCCTATTCTTTTATCCGCTCTGTTCTCAAGGACAGGAGCGGATAAATTGGATTGATTTTGCACAACTGGATTCACTCCTGAATGTTTCTCCGCGCGAAACGCTCCTCTTTATTCATACGGATTGGTGCAGCTATTGCCGGAAAATGGAACAGGAAATCTTTACAAAAAAGGAGATTGTCCAATTAATCAACAAGCGCTACTACGCCGTTCATTTAGATGCAGAATCTATCCAAGACATTTCTTTTGACCAAAGTATATGGAGGCCCTTAAGCAAAAGAAAGAAAACAGGACAATACCATCCTTTAGCTTTGCAATTGCTACAAGGAAGAAAAATGATCTTCCCAACTCTCCTACGTTTTGACAGCGAATTTCGCCTAAAAAGTATACAGCAAAAATACCTGAACTCAAAGGAGTTAGCCGTTTTTTTAGAATAATTTAACATTTACTTGTAGCGAACGCCATCATTCCTGCGTTTTGGATTTTATAATTAATACACACTTTAAGAAATTATGAAAAATATCACGAAATTTTTAATGGCGTTTTTGTGTCTGGGAACGATCTTCGCATCTTGTAGTAAAAGCGATGGCATTGACTGGGCAGCTGAACAAGAAAAACAAAGATTAGAAATGATCCGAATTGATTCTACAAGAAAAGCTCAGGCTCCCTTACTTGAACAATATGCCAAAACACATTTTCAAAATCCGGTTAAATCCGATTCTTCCGGAATTTGGTATGAAGTTCTTGCTGTAGGTCAATCAGATTCTTATGATTATAAAAATGGCTACCCATCAATCAGTGTAAATTACACTGGTCAACTTACGGATCAAAATGGAACTGTTTTTAGTAAAAGCAAAGAAGGTACTCCAGCTAATTTTTCCAATTTACTATTGGCAATTAGACAGAATTTTGGAATATGCTGGTATTATGCATTTGTGCCACAAACACTTAATCAAAATGGCCAAGATGCTAAATTAGGTGGCTTGCTACCAAAAGGACTACAAAAAGGTTCTAAGATTCGATTTGTGTCATCTTCGGTATTCGCATATGATAATCAAGAATATAAAGGTACAGAAAATGTAACTGTCCCTAAAAACTCTCCGGTTGTATATACTATTGAAGTAACAGATATTGCTAGAGCTACTTCCAACTAAGAAATAAAAACAATGCATTCATCGAAGCCGTTCTCCTAGTGAGAATGGCTTTTTTGTAAGTAGACGTTCAGAAGTGTAAATTACTGTATCAAAATGTTAATTGTTATAGCGAAAACATTTAACGAAGAAAAAATAATATACATTTGCAAAGCTACTTTCATAAAGAAAATAGCTTTTCCTTGAAAAACCAATAAAAAATATAATGAAAAAACTGTTATCACCACTATTCATGGGAATTGCAGCAATCGCTTTCCTTATTATCAGCTGTAACAAAAGCGACGATGCGCCGGTTTATGATGCGAATGCACAATTTAAAACGGATTCTGTAACACTTAAAAATTACGTTAGCCAAAATTACCCTGATGCACAATACAACAGCGAAACAGGAATTTGGTATGAAATTCTTGCCGAAGGAACAGGGAACTATGAATATAAAGTGGTTGACACATTAAATGGCAAATACTTAAAATTTAAACCGACTGTAAAATACGTTGGAAAATTATTGAGTGGAAGTGTATTTGATCAAACTGATACTGCCAAAGAATTTGAAATCATCACAAACACGGGGTATCAATACCCATTTTACAGCACTATTATTCCTGCTTGGACCTTCGCATTTGCTCCGCAAAAAATCGGTGACATGAAATTAGGCGGCTTAACAGAAAAAGGTCTACAAAAGGGCAGTAAAATTCATATCATGGCACCTTCCCTTTATGGATACCAAAACCAGGCTGTGGGAACTATTCCGGCAAACTCGCCATTGGATTTTGTAATTGAAGTAACGGATATAAAATAATTATCGCTCCTTTTAAAGCAATAAAGTATAAAAGCTCCTAAAATGACATCATTTTAGGAGCTTTTTAGTTCAGGAGGTTTTCAACGATTAATCTGTTTATTGGGTGATAGTTTTATATGCTAGCAAAATTATCCAAAAACTTAAAAGTAAGATAGATCTTAAAATTGATATATTTTAAGATCAACTTATACCTAATAACAATTTTCAATCGCTTTTTAAACAGTGATCAGTCACTGATCATTCAGTCTACACTGAGCAAGCACTGAACAATCGCTGAACGATGACTGAACAAGCACTGTCAAAAGAGTTAATTTGATCACTATCTGATCCTAATTTGCCGCAAAAAAAAATAAAAGAGAAAAAAGGTAGAAGCTATACTTACGTAACAAAAAGATCGCTATTGTGCGACAATAGTATGATCCATAAACAACACTTTAAATTAATTAAATAAAGAAGCAAATTGAAACACGACTTGAAACAGGTGTCTAGAAAAAATAAAAGCTCGAAGTGGGGAACTCCGAGCTTTACCTAACCAATTATTAACCTAAATTATGAAAAGTTCTTTATATATTATTTTTAATATCTTTCGTTTCTTTTGATATATCAAAGGTACTACAGATCTGCTTTCATGTCAAGAAATTTAACAGCATTTAACGTTGTTAAAATTATGTTAAAACAATTTAGCACATTCAATATCGTCCCGCGTTGTAAAAAACATACATCTACAACGATAGCAGCTCAACAGATAGACTCAACATGAACTCACTGTGCATTCATTCCACTTACAGGCCATAGCTGGTAATACGATGTCCTTCAATTGATCGGAAGATAATTTAGCGCTTTTATTCGCATAAGTGCGGGCTGAGTATCAAAAAAAAGAAATAAATTTGTGAGAAGATCCGACATCAATTGGTATCTTATTTAGTTAGACGATTAATAGCATATGAAAATAGCTTTAGCACAATTGAATTACCATATCGGTAATTTTGAAGCAAATACTAAAAAAATAATTAGCGCGATCCAGCAGGCCAAAGAAGCAACAGCCGATCTTATTATTTTTGCCGAACTCGCGATTGGTGGTTATCCTGCCAAGGATCTTTTGCGAAGTAAGGCTTTTAAACATCAATGTGATGAAGCTATTCATCAAATCGCTGCTCATTGTCAGGATATCGCCTGTATCATCGGAGCACCCGTCAAAAACAGTGATCCTGAGGGCAAAGAGCTTTATAATACCGCTGTATTTATTGAGCATGGGGCAGTCCGAAACATTGTAAAAAAAGGCCTTTTGCCCGATTATGATGTATTTGATGAATATCGTTATTTTGAACCCAGCAGACGTTTTGATTGTATCGAGTTGAACGGCGTAAAAATTGCCTTAACCATATGTGAAGATTTGTGGGATGATGACGAAGGGGGCAATTCTTACGTTGGTGACCCCATGGCAGAGCTGAGAAAAGAAAATCCAGACCTCCTCATCAACATTGCGGCATCCCCTTTTTCCTATACCCATTTTGATGAACGGATCAAGGTCCTCAGCCAACAGGTAACAAAGTCTGGCAGACCGCTAATTTATGTCAATCAAATTGGCGCTCACATGGATATTATCTTTGACGGCCGCTCAATCGCCCTGAATAATGAAGGAACAAAAATTGCTGAACTAAAAAGCTTTGAAGAAGATCTTCAATTTGTCACCTATTATCAACAAAATATCACCTCCACCACAGCTTCTTCGAAAGAGTCTATAGCTGAGATGGCTCTTATACATGATGCATTGATCCTTGGGCTACGTGATTATTTTCAAAAATCTGGTTTCAAGAAGGCGGTTTTAGGTCTGTCCGGCGGGCTAGATTCGGCCTTAGTTGCGGCTTTGGCCTGCGAGGCTCTGGGTGCCGATAATGTATTAGCCATACTGATGCCATCGGTCTACTCTTCCGACCATTCGATAAAAGATGCGATGGATCTCGTCAACAATACCGGTTGCAAACATTATATCGTTCCGATCAAAGATATTGCCAATGCCTTCGAACATAGTTTAGCTCCTCTTTTTGAAGGGCTGCAGCCAGATACAACTGAAGAGAATATTCAAGCGCGCGCACGTGCGGTAATTTTGATGGCTGCTTCCAATAAATTCGGCAATATTTTACTCAATACATCCAACAAAAGTGAGGCTGCTGTGGGATATGGTACACTCTATGGTGATATGGCAGGTTCCATCTCTGTAATCGGTGATGTTTACAAGTCCAAAGCCTACGATTTAGCGCGCTATATCAATCGAGAAAGGGAGATCATTCCAGTCAATACCATTGAAAAAGCGCCTTCTGCGGAACTTCGACCAGATCAAAAAGATTCGGACTCTCTACCGGAATACGATCTATTAGATCAAATCCTCTTTGAACTCATCGAAAATGAGAAAGCAGGATCTGAGGTTGTAGCAATGGGCTTTGAAAAATCGTTAGTAGAAAGGGTTTGTAAATTGGTTAATAATGCGGAATTCAAACGTTTTCAAGCTCCGCCTATCCTGCGTGTTAGTCCAAAAGCTTTTGGTCCAGGAAGGCAGATTCCGTTGGTGGCAAAATATCCTTATTAATTTTACAATTCGGATTAAACCATATTTATAGTTTTTTGTCTAAAGTAATAGATTGTAAAATCAAAAAGGATGATCGCATCCCGGACGGTAAAAAACAATTGCCATGAAGACCGTCAACTGTACTATTTTTACAATTGAAAGGTATGCGGATAAAAAATAAAAACAAATTAGTTAAATAAATATAAGTTCCATATAGGCCATGAACCATCATGAGTGTGGTTGTCCAATGCAGCGACAAAATACTCATGGTAGATTCATCACAGTTGATAAATAAATTACTACGATGAAAAAGATTCTATTATTTTTGGTGCTTTGCGTCGCACTCGCATCATGTTCGTCTTATCAATACAATACCACTCGGGTAGAAAAGATGGATTTTACTCCTTTCAAGACCTATGCCTGGTTACCTCCGGTAGACTCGCTTTCGAAGTCTTATTTTGACAACGATATCGCCAAAGCCAATATCCTGGATGCCGCGAATACCGCGCTGGAGGCAAAGGGCCTACAATATTCTAAAGATAATCCTGATTTACTATTTCGGTATATTACCATTGTCAACAATAAAAGCCGTTTGGTCTATGGTGGCGGCGGTTATTACGGCTGGGGGGGCCCCTGGGGCTGGTACCGTCCATGGTTTTCACCATATTACTATGGCGGCGGTTATTACCCAGTTGCAAAAGAACGCTATCGTTATGGCCATTTGATTATCGAAGCCATCGATCGTAAAACAAACGCAGTGATCTGGCAGGCACGTGGTTCTGGCGATGTTGACAATCCAGAAAAAGCAATTAATAACATCAGCAAGGTTGCAAAAGGTGTTATTGATTTGTTCCCTGTGAAGACGTTAAAGAAATAAAAATCAACTAGCTGCTTTTTTGATTATTGCATCATAATACGCAAAGAGCTAGAAAATATTTATCAAAAAAAACAGGCTAATCAGCACGATTAGCCTGTTTTTTTTGTCTATACAGAAGGCCTAAGCTTTAAATAGAATGGGACTTCAACACGATCCTTTGATTTACTTCTGATCAATTCGGCAGCCAATCGCCCCATCATTTCAAAATCAGTTGATATTGTTGTAATACCATTCAGGATAAACTTTTTCAATGGAGTTTCATTATAGGAAATGATACCAACATCTTTTCCTATAACCAGTTTTTTCTGAATAACCTTGTTCAACAATTTCACCAGATCATCTTCAATAATATTAATGTAACATGTTCCTTTCTCTACTTTCTCTTCATCAATGTCGGATACGAGCTCGTGTTCAAAAGCATATTGTTGACAAAACTTATAAAAGCCCTTAATAATAGCTTTTGGAAAATCACTATAGTCAGGAAATACAAGTTTTAAGTTTTTGTACTTACTCAGCACTTCATTAGCTTCCTCCAATGCGGAGTAAATATCATGTTCGTAATTTTCGTAGACTGCAGGAAAATCTCCGGGCACATCTTCGATAAACTTACCCAATAACATTAGTTTCTCTGCCGGAATCTTACGAATGATATCCGGCGCTTTGTCCCTTCCCTCTTTGAAATGGGGGAATAAAACATAGTGGTCATATGTTTTCGTTAAGCTTCCCAACAATGTATTCAGATACGATAGGTCTGAATTGTATACAAATAGATCCAAGTTGGCATAATCACTCAGCTCTTTTGCAAAGGAATCGTATACTATCTTTTTATGGGCACTTAGTTTATTTAGAAAGAGTGCTATCTTAAGTTTGGATTCTACATCCGTTTTATTTACATAATACCCCTTTCCGGGATTAGATGCTATAATTTCATTTTTCTTAAGATAGCGGTATGCTTTTTCTACAGTGTCACGTGATATTTCCAGATATGCACTGAGCTCATTAATAGAAGGGAGCATATCATCTCTGACCAATGTTTCATTTTTAACAGCATCGATAATTGTATTTGCCAATTGCAAATACTTAGGTGTGGCAGAAAAATCGCTAATTTCTAAAGTTTTTAAAAATTGATTTACGGAATTGGTCATTGTTAGATTTTATTAATTATAAAATTAACGATTTGTTTATAAATATTTAGAAAAAATACTTAAAACTCGCTTTTCAAAACCCAGCCTCTACACAGCCCATAATAAAAGGACCTGTCGCCTTAGCATCATTTTCACGGATACATTCTCCAACGTAGTAAGCTAAATTATTTATTGCAATAGTATAGAGTCTGTCCGATTTCATTATTCTACACCATACTACTGTTTTTCAATGAACAGTTTAATATTCCTCTTTTGTTTCGGACGAAGGTGTATATTTAAGATTGTACAAGTTATGGTTACACTGCTTAAAGAACGTACGATCGTTGACTTAACGGGCAACTCCTGAGCCTTCGTCGATACTGTTCCACAACCCAAAAGCAATAGTAATATTATTTTCTTCATCATATTAGGGCATTTTTTTAAATCCTTCTTTCTTTATAACCCATGAGCCATCTTTTGGGAACCCTGGTAAATCACTGTTGGAAGCGTCCCATCCTTCAAGCATCATCGCTACGGTCGCGAGCACCCCACCATTACCTGGTAAATAGATCCGCAGGCGTCCATCTTGATAATTATGTCCATTTTTGAGATAGGTATTGGTTTGGACATTCATAAATAATGCATCCAGCGCTTTATTGGGAAGATTCAGACGAGCAGCATTCATGGCCGTCATGGGAAAATCCCACCCCCAGGTCTTTTCCCAATGCCATTTCTCCCAAACGACATCCAGTGTGTTTTTCATCACCGTTTTATTTAGCTTCGGTGATTCAGGAACCATCCCTAATGCACCGAGTACCGCGGGATGGTCCGTCATCCAACGATCGTACGTATAAGAATCGGGAGCAGTTTCAGTAGCCAAGTAGACGTTGTCCTTACTTGGTAAGGGGGCCAGTTTTTCAATAACTTGATCCCATTTGGTCACTCTTAGTTCTCCCAGACGCTCCTTCCATTGTTGCGCTATACGAAGTGCCCAATCCCAATAGGCGACCTCATACGTCGGGTTCATCGTCTCGGAAGCTTTGAAAACTTCTTGTGCAGGAATAACTCCCTTGCCTACATTATAGCGACCCGTTTCCTGATCATAATCTGCAAAGTCGGCCATGAAATCAGCTGTGGCAAATACGAGATCCTTATATTTTTTTAGGACAGCGAGATCCTTTTTGTCCCGATAGGCCAATTCGGTCATATAGATAATATGTGGCTGTTGCCAAACTAAAAATGCAGCTACCGATGAGGGGCTTTCATTCCCTTCGTTATCGGACATTTTGATCCATCTAACCCCTTGATAGCCCTGTCGTTTTGCGAGTTCTCTCGCTTTTTCAAAGGTTCTAAAATAATAATCCAATGTTTTTTCCATGATTTCAGGACGTCCCCATAATGCAAAATGCACAGCATGCCACCAATGCATTTCCGTGTGTGGCTTTCCATACCAACTATTAAAAGTGAGGCCTGTTTCTTGAGGCGGATTACTTCCTCCGCATTGTACTTTTGTCAGATATTGAGAGAGTACAACTCTTCTTTCCAACTCATTGGCTCTCGGATCTGTGCTACCCGCAAAGTCAACCGCAGCACCACTTTCCCAAAAATGCTTCCAGGACCTTACACTTTCACCTACCGCATCAATATATCCTACGCTCTTTTTATCAAAATTGTTTGTGGGCGCAAATGCAAATGAAAAATCAAATTCTCCAAGCGTAGCAGCCGGTTGGTACACAAAATAGTGTGAAGCCGTATTTTTTAAAGTTCCCTGTGAGTAATTCAATTGTGTAAAGTAACTGGCTCCCTGCAACTGATGATTTATTACTGCAACATGTGCAGATTGAGCTACGATCGTTGTTTTATGATCATTCACCTGATCATAGTTGGTACCTTCATCCAAAAATTTTCCGCTTGGGTAAGGATAGTGTACAAATATTTTCAGTCTTTGCTGTGCAATCAATGGTGAAGCGACATGTACTGCAACGCGGTCACTGCTTTGATACGATGTCGTTTTTACAGAGACAGGTTCTCCTTCAATTTGAAATTCACTTGTGATAATACCCGTCCAAAGGTTCAGCTCCTGTCGAATAGCCTGGATATGTTGTGCAGTTGCCCGTTGCCCGTTTTTCAAATAAAGTTCCAAGCCCACATTACCCAATTGCAGACGGTGTTTATTTTCCCTAAAATAGTTTACAGCTTCTGCATTGCGTTCCGGTTCTTTCAATTGGATACTATATTGCGCGTTCCGCCCTTCGCTGTTAAAGTCGTAGGATTTTAATGTTTCTTCGAATTTATAGTTCTTTGTATTGGGGAAAGAATCCCATCCCCACTCGGACTGTGTTCCCAAGGAAACCCCATTTTTATAATAAATGGGAAAAGACTGCATTCCTGTAGCATCGACCGTATAGGCAAAGGTCCCATTACCGACTGTGAGCGAAGCTAATGTATCCATGGTATGATTGGAGACATTGTGCCTTTTAACGACATTTTCCCGATTAATTTTGGTTCCTTGTTGAGCTAGGACTAACATAGGGCTTAGAACACTTACAAGGAAAGTGAAAATAATACTAAACTTCTTTTTCATCTATATTGGATTTTTATGCATACTATATTCGTGTTCAAGATTCCTCCGGAAATTCCGGAGTACATTCTCAATTTATCTATCGCATTAAAGTGAGACCTATCAGACCGATGACCGCATCGTTTGCGACGGCGATAAGCTCTACTGATTGAAGTTTCTTTTTATTGTTTAGAGGCAAGTCCAATAATGAAGCTGCTCCACCATCAATGGCACGATTGCTATACCCCTTGATATCGGTATAATGACTCCAGGTTCCGCCCTTATAAAGCTCTCCAGACTTCAGACTGATTCGGTAAGGAATTCGTTCATCGGGGAGTTCAAAAGCGTGATTATCATCGAGGTAACCCTGTTCGATAGGCCACCAGTTGATAGGGTTGATGAGATCTAACGTATCAAAAATTCCATCAGTATAATTGACCTTAATCTTGGCGTTGATAAGCTGGGATTGCATCGGATTTGTTGAACCGGCGACCAAGAGATACATTTTGCTGGCCTGGCCGGCTAAAGGTATTTTGACGCTTTTTGGATAATTATCCCACTGACTGACAAAGACCACATTTTTGGAGTCATTTTTTAGCTGAAACGGAATACCTAGGTATATTAGATCCCCTTGCTTGCCTTTTTTCATGATTCCCCTGTCGTCAATATTTGCCGTCGTCAATGGATAACACCAATTGCCTATTCCCTGCCAAGGCAACTGCAAGGTTGGCCCTTCCGATCTTGGCGAAAGGTATTTCTGTTTGAAGATATCCGTCAAACGCGCGTTGTAATAACTCGATAAATTTTCCGCTAAAAAATCAGGTTTATCATCGATATTCCAATCGATATAATCTACTGTTTGGCGATAAGTTCCCACAACCAGATTAACGCTATTTGTTCCCTTTGAAAAGCTATTGATGGGAAGTTCCAATTTCTTTATTTCTCCTGATCTCAAGCTGAAGGCTGTTTGAAAATCCTGATGATCAATTACCAGTTGTTGTGGCTGAGCAGAACGGTTTTCCATCGTCAAAAAATAGTTTCGCTCTTTACGCAGAATAGTTGAATTTACAGGCGGTAATAGCCGAATATCAACTGCCTGCCACCAAACCATAACTCCCTGCTGAAGCTTCACGAAAAAGGTTCCTACCCGCTCATGCTGGACAAAAGAAAATTTGTGACCGGCTTTCTTTTGGATAATTCCTTGAGGATCGTAGCTTTCCAACAATTGGGTGTTAGCAGGTAATGGAAAAGCCCATTGATCGGTGAATACTTGCTCCACATTTTTGGTATCCATCTTTTCGAGTTTACCATCCCCCATTATCGTGATGTCGAAATTCCGCTCAGCTTCAGATTCAACAACAATACATGCCCCATTTATAGCGGAAGATTTTAATGACCACTTGACTTCTTTTCCATTGACTTTAACAGCACTCACCTGGGTAAAATCTACGGGAACTTCCAAAGCAAGTTTTACGGGCATCGCATAACGCGTGTTAATCTGAAATGTAATAGCAGTTTTAGTTTTCTTATACGTATAACTCCATTCCGGCATTTCAATCTGTGCAAAATTCCATGTCGATGGGAAACCAGGTTTAAGAAACAATTGTTTGTCCAGTAGACGTGGATGCACGCCAAATAATCCTTCGACTAATGTACGAGATGCTACACCAATTGGGTCGGCAAAATCACGGTATAATTCGCCTCTAAATGCATCATAGTGGGAAAGCTGCTGAAAGTTGGCGGGACTGATCCCATGATACATACTTTCCATAAGGTTACTTTTCCAGAGCTGATAGGCATCATCCGCCCGACCAGATTGCCAATAGGCCAATGCTGTCTGTAGATTCTCTGCCAAAGCAACATTATTGACCGACCAAGTGTAAGGCTGCCATGTCGTCGTCGGCAATGTATACAGGTCGTGCTGTTCCTGTCCTTTGATATGAATAGGAATCTTTGGCAAATAATTAGTTACATATTGGAGATTTTGGTAGCTTTCAAAATCATCTAGAATAGCAGCGTCTGCGGTATGATAAATGGTCCACAAACCCGCATTTTCGTGTATAAGCTGATTGCCAAGCGCATCCTGGAACTCGGCAAAATGACCTTTCTTTTGCAACCAAAGTCGATCTTTTAGCGCTTTTTGAATCTTATTTGCTTCTTGTTGGTAGGGCGTCGCATCCTCACCTATTACCTTTGCGAGTTTGGCTATTATTTGATTGGCACGGTACATATAGGCGGTTGTGTGCGTGACCGCGCCACCGGAATATTGTAAACCATCACTTGCCCATATTGCACAATAGGCATCGTATAAGCCATCATTGTCCTGATCGAAATTTCGCTTTTCCCAGTTGAGATGCCGAGTCAGCGTTGGCCACATCTCTTTGATATAAGCAACATCCCCTGTATAATTAAAATGTGACAACAATTGATCGATAAAGACCAAGTTCATATCGTAGTGATGGGGTACCGTATTATTATTTGGATTCCGAGAAATGTAGCCGCTTGAAAACATAGAAGTACCCATTTTTTCCAAATGTCGAGCTAAGTGCAAAGTTGTATCCATCACCACCCGTCCAGCAGCGGGTTCGCTAACCTGCGAATTCGCATAACTCGAAAAATGTTCTTTCGCTCTGTCATACCATCCCAATACATCTGCGGTGTAAGCTCCCCGCCAAGCATTCAAACGCATACGCCATGCCACAGCTCCATGCAAGAAAGTAGGCGATTCCCAAATTCCATCAGCGGCTGTCGAAAGCGCTGCCCCCAAATTATTGATGTATCGATCCGGTGTGTTTATTTTAACCCGACTAGCCAGCGAAACCCTTTTCTGATCCGCCAGCTCATAAATCTTTTCTAATGAGCCTTCAGAAAATTCCGCAGCAGAACGCTTCCCTTTAGCGATTTGAATATAACTTGATTTTTTAGTCAGCATAAATTTCCCGACAAGGATAGGACTACCCTTATTCTCCGTTTTCGTCAGATTAGAGAGATCATCCAAAACGGTAGCATCTGACATCCGCAGTGCTGAGAGTCCTGAAAAACTACCCTGAATAAATTGGGGCTCATTTTTCTTATTTTGATACTTAAGTCCAAAACTATTTTTTTCCAGTGTATATTGATTATGTTCACAATATCCAGGAAGAAGATAAAACCCCGATTCTGGATCTGCGCCTATGTCGCCATTTCTACTGAATGTTTTTCCGCTAGCTCCCCCATAGACAGCGTAAAGATGTGCATCCGGTTTAATATTCGCCGCCTGTAATTTTACGATCATCCCTTCGGCATCGGCCTGCGCCATCACAACGATATCGATATAACCATTTCCAAGTAAAGCATCTTTGATGCGATAATACATAGCTCCGGGTCGATACCTTGTCTCAATATGATCGGCATCAATCACTTTTTTTCGCTGCTGTTTATTGCTGAGAACAAACTGTAAGTTCCCTGCCATCCCCGGCATGTACAGTGCAAATTCAGGTAAATCGCCTACTTCTACACGGGATGCCAGGTTATTACCATAAAGAGCACGATTAAATCGATATCTTCCATTCACCAGTAAGAAATCTCCTTTATCCTCGGTATAATGCAGTACACGGTCGTTATCTTGCCAATGTTTTGACTGGGCAACAGCTATCTCCAGGATAGTCCCAACTAGCAAGCCGCAAAAAATCAAATACTTTCGTATCATATCAATAATTATTTCATGAATTAGCTATGTGCAAATCTTTTTAATGACCGGTAGCTACTTCTTAGTCGCTGGAGTTTATACTTTCCGTCGATGGTTATGTTACGTTAATCGAAAGACTTGATTTCTTTTCCATTGACAATGACATTTTTTAGCAAGACATTCTTGAGGTAATCAACTTTAAACGCTTCTTTTACACCATCAATTTTACAATTGACCATCGTAAAATCGGTTATAGGTGAAGATTCGTATGCTGTGGAGAGCACAGCATACTTTCCGCCACCTTTAACATGGAGGTTTTCGACCCAGATATTGCGAATCGTTGGAATATGTTTTCCGGGTTTTTCATAAAACATATTAAATCGTACAGCTGCTTCCTTATATTGCCCCACTTCCGTGTTATAAAAAAAAACGTTCTCAATGATCCCACCTCGGCTGGAACTGGTTTTTATCCGTAGCGCCCGATCCAAATTTGGACTGTCCATGACATTGTTGAGTGCATAGATATTTCTGGCTCCGCCTGCAATTTCGCTACCGATAACGACGCCGCCATGACCATCTTTCATTTCACAATTTTCGATGATATGATTCTCCGCAGGTCGACCAATAGTACGGCCATCTTCATCTCTTCCCGATTTAATAGCAATACAGTCATCGCCGGTATCAAAATAACAATTTCTGATCCATACATTTTTACTTGCTTCAGGATCGCAGCCGTCATTATTAGGTCCATGACTTACCACTTTCACACCTTCAATCAATACATTCTCACATAGGACAGGATTAAGATTCCACATCGGAGAATTAATCAGCTTGACGTCAGCAATCCAGACATTTTTGCATAAATAAGGCTGCACAAAATTGGGGCGAAGAAAATTGCCCTCGCCAAATACTCTTTTATACGGGTCCATCTCTTCAGCCATCTGCTGATGCAAAATTGCCCGGGCAGGCTTTTGTTCTCCAGGGCGTCCTTCGTGCCATCCATATTTTCGGGCACCACACCAATACCACCAATGATCATTATCGGCATTTCCATCCAGCAATCCTTTTCCTGTGATGGCAATATTCTCTTCTTTGTACGCATAGATGAAAGGAGAAAAATTGATGCATTCCATGCCCTCCCAACGCGTGAATACCATCGGATAATCAGCACTATCACGACTAAAGAGTACGGTTGCCCCTTCGCTGACATGAAGGTTGACGTTGCTTTTCAAATAGATTGCACCGGTCAGATAGACTCCCTTCGGGACTATTACACGCCCTCCACCCTGCTTATTGCACGTTTCAATTGCTTTTCTAAAGGCTACAGTATTTTTTGTCCTGCCATCTCCAATAGCACCGAAATCGTCGATGGAATAATCTTTCTTTTCAAATGTAGGAGCAACAATGATCTTTTTAAGCTGTTCAATTTCCTTTAAGGGTTGCTTTGCACTGGTCCAGGATGTTTGTTGCGCTTGACTTGCTACGCATGCAAAAATTACGAGGAGCATACTAAAAATCTTTTTCATTGGCTTATAATTGTTTCTGGTTGTACTTGTTTATATCAGCTGTCAAATTCGGCTCACTTGTATCGATCTTCAACATACAGAAGCAAAACTTTGCAGTTATTTTCTCGAATTAAACACGATTATCGCAGACTCTTCACACGATCTCAAATACAAAGGCTGTCGAAGTTTCTGCTATTCCGCCTTGGGTGGCTCCAAAAAGGAAACGCGGTTTATCCGTTATTTTATCCATCAGGATCATAGGTCTTTCAAGCCTGCCAAAGCGCTTCAAGTTGGCTGGTGGGGGCGGTTCCTGAATATAGGTCGATAAACCTAGATAAGCCACTTGCGGTTCAGACCATTTAACGCCATCTGATGATTTTAAGATCAATCCATCTTCGTGATTGTAAAACCCCATATCCCTTGCTAATAAACAATACTGTTCATCCTGTTTCCATACGAAAGCATCTTCAAGCTGTGCATTATGCGGACGATCAGAAAAATCAATGACCGGATGCTCTGATTCTTTCACATATGGTCCCAAGGGATGTTCAGCTTTGGCCAATCCATACTTTCGATTTCCTCTGACAGGACCTTTATCCCGCAGATATTCAGCAGTATTCCAAGATTTATAATACAACCAAAATTTACCATCGTTACCTTTTAGAAATGCAGGATTTGTGGTACAATGATCATCCCATGCCCCCTCCACGCCAGGCAATAAGATTGGATTATCCTGCCGTTTCCATGGTCCATCCAGGTTTTTCGCCGTTGCTACGCCTATCCTTTTGGTATCTGTCTTTCCGTTGGAATTTCCCATATAAAAAAGATAATACGTATCCGCTATCTTTTTTATCAGTGGATTATGACAGGTTGTACTATCCCAAAACCCTTCTCGAGGTTGTATAACAACATCCTTATGTTGGAATGTTCCATAGGGAGAATCAGCAACTGCGTGCGCTATCTCGGAACCTTTGATCCAGCCACCCATCCCTTTTTCCTTTCGCCAACGTGAATAAAAAAGATGAACCTTACCATCGTCGCCCCAAATCGGAGATGAGCACCAAATAAAGTAATCTACCAATTGTAAGGATCTTCCAATCGGTTTCAATTTGAAATAAGGAGACTCCAGTATACCCTTTTTAGCTGTCGTATCTAAAGGTAACACCATCATCGCCCACAAAAATGCATTTGATTTTAAGAAGACTCTTCTATCCATGTGAACATTTCCCTTCCGTTGATCTATAATTTGGTTTATTCCGATTCCCAATGTAATGAGAATCAAACCGAAAGATACCAAAACTAGCAATAGTCCCTATCCTGCGCTATCCTGCAATCGCTTACATTTTGATAAAAAAAAACCTACCCATTCCATTCAGAACAGGTAGGTCAGGTTCACGTTTATTACCATCAAAAATTAATAGCCTGGATTTTGCATAGCCTGTTTTTCTGCAGGCGTCAATGCGGCACCACTTTCATTGGTTGTTGCATCCAAGAAAGATTGCGGAATCGGTCGATAGTAATGTGTATTTGGACTAAATACTGTATTCCCGCGTACATAACCATCATTAAAGGCTTTCCATCTCGCTTCCAATGTTTTGGTGCGCGCCAAATCTTCCCATCTGTAAAGTTCACCGCACAATTCACGTGTGCGTTCATTCAACAAAAATGCCATCATTTTCTGTGCATTGCTTGTTGCGCCCAATTTCTCGTAGATTGGCGCATCAACTGCTGAATTATAAATGTCAGCGACAGAATTGATCAGCATCTGTGTTTCGGAAGAGGCCGTAGTTTTCGCAATATCATTATTGGATTCGTAGTATGAATTTCCTTCCCAATAGATTGCTCCTTCCGCAGAAAAGCCGCCGCCCTTTCCAACAGCATAGGAATTATTCTTGTAGGCTTGCCCGCCGTCGACATTCTTCGCTCGGTCTTCACCGTTTTTATAGCCAGCACGACTGCGCAATTTATTGATCCACTGGATTGCATTCGCGTACTGACCTTCACCTTTACGGATATAGGCTTCGGCTACCATTAAGACATCTTCCGCCGAGCGCGCCATAATAACATCTCGCGTACCATTGGCAGACGCTATACTAACCCGATAGCCATCTCTGAACTTCGAAAGCGCCACATAACGTGATTGAACACCAAAGTATCCGTTATTTCCATGTTGACCCACCCAAGCTTGAGGTTCTCCCTGAAAGTAACGTACAAAAGTATGCGGGTTCTGCATCACGCCATTTTTAAGAACTCCTGTTGCATCACCGGCCACTGCTTTGTAGCGTGTATCGCCAGCGTTGTTGACAATGTATTTAATACCCAGCTCTCCACCTTTAAATCGCTTCGTTCCAACAACACTTCCTTCAGGCCCAAGCGATGCATTAGCTGCAGTCCAGACAGGGGCATTAGCGGTATTATTGGCGCCATACATCGTAATAAAGGATTTCCAGAAACGTGAATCATTCACCCTGTCAAATACATCCAGCGTATAATTTGTGGTACGGGCATAAGAAAATTCACGGTCGCCGGAGATATCGCGGCTTGTTCCTCCTAAATCTTGATAAACAGCAGGGTAGTAAAGATGAATCTGATTTCCATAACGTCCCCATGTTGCCTGGTCGTCCGAAAACTGTGCCGACAGAACAACCTCCGAGACTTTTTCGTTAGCACTATTGGCCTTTTGATAATCCCATAGTTTTACGTAATCATCTACCAGGGGATGTGCCGCCGCGACCTCCGTTCCATATTTGATGACAGCATCTAAGTCTTCCGCGGTATATTTTGAATTCCAAGCGGCATATAACTCACTCGATCGAGTCAATCGTGCTTTAGCAATATAGTGTGCTGCAGCTGACTTTGTTACACGCCCAAATTCTGTCGCCGAAGCCGGCAACAACGTATAAGCCTGCTCAAGATCCGCTATGGCCTGTGCAAAACAAGCATCTTCGGAAGCTCTAGTAAAATAGGATTCAACCTTTTCGGTCGGGGTCAATTTCAGGGGGACACCTCCAAACTGTACAATCAGCTGTAAGTAGAAATATCCCCGCATAAAGTATCCCTCGCCAAGACGTGTATTATAATTGGCATTGGATTTATCATAATATAAGGGTACGTTTTGAATCAGGGTATTGGCCGATTCGATACCGCTATACATATTATCAAACACCGGCTGAATATTTCCACCACCATAAGTTGATTCAGCAGGATTAAGATCCATACTATAACTATTAAAGCTTGGGGAAGCATTATTTGCATCTGTAAACTCATCTACACCTAGATTGAACAGGGCCATCCCCCAGGTATAATTATATTTAAATTTCAATTTGGAGTAAACACCTGTTGCTAAATCATCTAGCCCTGCCTGAGTTTTAAAATAGTCTGTATCCGGTATGGTAATCTGCTCCTCTTTCAAAAAGTCTTTACTACAGGCGTTCAATACTAATAATCCTGCCGCACCTAACATTGAAGCAACTAATATTTTATAATTTTTCATGAGAGTCAATTTTTTAAATCCTTTTGCTGCTTAAAATCCTATGTTCACGCCGATCACTGCTCCTCTTGTGGTGATGGCGGAGCCGGCTTGCGTTGTATTATTATTATAACTTGCTAAGTCTGGATCCAGAAAATCCACTTTTGAATACAACATCGCCGGGTTCATAATCTGTGCATAAACCTTAAAATTACTGATGCCAAGTTTTTGTAATTTTGTTTTCGGAAAATTATAACCTAAACTTACATTTCTTAGCTTGATAAATGATCCGTCACGGTAATTCATGGAAGAGTTCCAAGGATCTGCCGCTTCACCATTTGAGCCTGGCTGATAATATTCAGCATCTTCATGAACGCCCGGAATAAAGTAGTCCAATTTGCGTTGCATATAACGCCCATCCAACGTTGCAGCTCCAGCGTTTATGGTCTGTCCCCAACGCGAGAAAATAAAGAAAGATAAGTCAAAGTTTTTGTAGGTGAATGTATTCATAATCCCGCCAGACCATTTTGGACGATAGGATCCCAACACTTGTCGATCATAATTGCGATCTACTTTGCCATCAGGCACACCATCTGGACCACTAATATCCTTCACACGGATCTGTCCCGGTTTAGCGCCATATTTTTTAGCCTCCTCTGCTTCTGAGGTTTTCCAAATACCATCGTAAACCACATCATAAGGGACTTGAATCTCCTGACCAACAATCCAGTTATTGGTTAAATCTTCTTTTCGTCCGTTATTCAATTCGAGTATTTTATTCTTGTCTTTGGACCAAGTTAAAGTCGTATTCCACTGAAAGTTATCATTCTTAACATTGACAGTATTGATCTGAAGGTCAATCCCCCAGCCTGAAGTCTTACCAACATTTGCCATTGTGGCCCCATAGCCTAAAACAGAGTTTAGCGTCATGGCCAATAACAGATCATTCGTCTTCGTTTTATACATGTCTAAAGCACCGCTGATTCGGTTATTTAGAAAGCCATAATCTATACCCAAATTATATTGGGTCGTACGTTCCCAGCCCAATTCGGGATTGGCCATTTTTTGCGGATTAGCAGCAGAAGGATCTGAAGCAACATATCCTGGTGTTGAATTCGTCGCGCTCCAGTTGTAAAAATTTTGCGTCAATAATCCTTTCGTTTGATAAGGTCCAATTGCGGCATTACCAACAATACCAGCTCCCAAACGCAATTTTAGTGTATTGACAAAGCGAGCGTCCTTCATAAAATTTTCTTGGTCAATGCGCCATGATGCAGCTACGGAAGGAAATGAGCTCCATTGATGCCCCGGTGCCAATACCGAAGATCCATCCCAACGCACAAAAGCAGTTAACATATAACGGTCCTTATAGCTATAATTTACACGAGCCATATAGGATTCCATTTGTCGCTCAGATAAGCCTGTTCCCCAACTGCCGATAAAACCTCCTGAATTTATATTATACCATAATTCTTCTGCGCTATACACATCCGTAGCTTTCATATTACTTGATTCAGAATTATACTTGGAAGAACTCTGCAACAAGGTTATACCAAGATGGTGATCCGTTCCAAAATCGCGGTCGTAATAGATCAAATTGTCTAAAGTCCAAGCTAAATTGCGGTTTGTTGAATAAGTCACCGCATTATTTCCATCACCATTTATTCCCTCCGCTGCATTTGCTAAACCCAACCGGTAATATCTAAATTCAGGTCCAAATTGCACCCGATATTTTAAACCTTTCAATGGTTCATAAATCTGCCCAAAATCCAATTGGCTAAAGAAACTACCATTCGCACCAAAAGTCTGACGTTGATTGGTATTATATTCCAATTCATTAATTGGATTGATGATATTGATATCACCCGCAGCAGGATTTCTCAGATAGTTTCCGTTGTCATCATAAGGAACTGTCCAAGGTAACATACCTCGTAAAGCACTGTAATAGTCACCTGCACCTGTTACAGATTTAGAGAAATTATAGCCATAATCTTGATCGGAGAAGAATGTGTTTATTGAAGCTCCCATGGTAAACCATTTTGTTGGTGTAGCTTCAAAACTTACTTTTGAAGTATAGCGATTAAATTTCTGACCGGGTTGTGTAGCATCTTGCTTGAGATAACCAAAAGAACCATAACCTTTGGAGTTTTCCCCTCCACCTGAGACGCTTAAAGTATGTTCGGTAGATAAGGCATTTTTACGTCCAAGATCTGCCCAATCGTAATTACCGACTAAGCTTGGATCCCATACGGTATTGTTATTAGTCCAACCTTTAGCAATATTTGCCCATGAGGCAGCTACAGATCCCCATCTAGAAAAATCCTTTGCATAATCAGGTGTCGTCGTTCCGAATTTCGCCAAACGCGCATAATCCAACCATTCCGCAGCATCCATGTACTCTGTGACATCATACATTTTCTCAAAAGTTGCCGTACCAGCATAATTCAACATTAAACGTCCCTTTTTTCCCTGCTTGGTCGTCACCAAAACAACGCCGTTTGCACCACGTGAACCATAGACAGCTGTTGCAGAAGCATCTTTTAAGACATCAATGGTCTCTATATCACTCGGATTAATATTGTCAATGCCACCGGCCTGTAATACCATCCCATCGACTACATACAGTGGTCCCTGATCTGCAGTGATCGATCGCACACCTCTTATCGTTATACTACCTGTTGTTCCCGGACGTTGGTTCGAAGTGATATCAACACCAGCCACCTTACCCTGCATTGCCTGCAATGCATCTTTCACAGGCATTGCCTTCAGTTCTTTCTCACCCACACTGGCAATTGACCCCGTCACATCCTTCTTTTTCATCGTGCCATAACCAACTACCACGACCTCTTCCATGACATCGACCTTTTGTGCTAGAACTACATTCAAGTTATTTTGATTACCCACAGAAATTTCTTGGGATTCGAAACCAAGGCTTCTAAACGCCAATACATCAGATGGCAGTGCATTGATGGTAAATGACCCATCGGCATTGGTCTTTGCCGTCATAGTTTTGCCTTTTACCTGTACAGTTACACCTTGGATAGGCAAACCTTTTTCATCGTTTACTTTTCCAGTCCTAGTGGTTTGAGCAAATAAATTCAAGGTGCACAGCATCGCCATAAATAGCAAAAAAGTGTACTTCTTTACATGATGATCAAACCTAATTGTTAAATAGTTTATCATTAAAGTATTATTTAGGTATTATTTTATTCTTTCCCTTGTTGATCTTCGGTAGTGAAAATCGGTTTTCATTATACGAGATAATGAAAATGTTGTATGATCTTTACTTATTGCTTTATAGGACGACTGGCTTAAAAAAATAATCAGATTTCCCCTTAGGCTTATAATGTTGGTTAAAAGTAACAGGATGATTTGTAATAACCATCCTGTTCAATCCTGTCATTAGCTGGCGCCAAAAATAAAAAAATCGCCCTTAAATGCTAAAGGCGATTAAATAAATTAAGATATTAATATCCGGGATTCTGTGTATACAAGCCGGGACTATTGTCTAGTTCTGACTGTGGTACCGGATATAGGACATAATTGACTTGAAAATCTAACATCTGCTTTGCGACGTCCTCTTTCCTGATCCAAGCTTTCATGACCGATTCGACACTGCCACTGCGGATAAGATCAAACCATCGCACCCCTTCGCCAATAAACTCCCTTCTGCGTTCATCCATCAACTGTGATTTAGTGACATTCGTCAGCTCAGTTGTCAATCCGGCGCGTTTTCTAATTTGATTGACGACCGCGTCTACATCCGTTTGAATGTTCCCAGAAGTGCCATTCAATATGCACTCCGCCTTTAACAACAGCAAATCGCTATAACGAAATACAATATAATTGATCGGCCAATCCATTCGGTTTGCAGGCACTTTGGTAAGGTCTACAAACTTCTTAACAAATGATCTTGTTTCAGCAACATTGCCATAAATATAGCCTTGCTGAATACTGAACGTCTTTCTGCTGTCACCAGTATCATACAGCTTAAGCAGGTCATCAGATACTGGCCTGATTGTTAAGCCTCCTTGCGTGGCTAGCCCGAGTGAATTGAACCAATTATCAGGTACAAGCACCCAAGGAAATGTTGCCCCAACAACAGGATTAGCGCCGCTTGAATATTCAATATTAAAAATCACTTCCTTGTTGCGCTCATTACCGTAATCAAAAATGCTATTATAGCTGGTCAGCAAACTAAATTCATTGCTGTTGATCACCTCGTTGAACTGCTCCACCGCTTTCCCCCATTCGTTGCTGTTCAAACCCGCACCTTCAACACCCAATGTGGGCCCCGATCGTGTCATGTAGACCAAGCCAAGCAACATTCTTGCAGCGTATTTATTGACACGGCCTTTATCTGCTGCAGCGTACGCACTGGGTGCAGGTAGCGCATTAATTGCTTTGTTCAGATCTTCAATAATCAACGCATACAACTCCTCCACGTTACTCCGACCAATGCTTTTAGCTTGGCTGGCGGATACCACCTTGTCTATCCGTGGCACTTTGCCAAAGTACCGAATCAAATCAAAATAAAAAAATGCACGTAAGAACCGGGCTTCGCCTTCCATTCTATTGCGAAGGCTTTCATCGATAATAGCCGTGGAACCATTCGCAGCAAGTTGTTCCAAATAATTGTTTACACGAAAGATGCCGTTAAAATTTGTTTGCCAAGCTTCTATCACATAGGGGTTACTGGCAATCGTTTTATGAAAACTGTTGATCCCTTCCCAATCACGCACTCCGCCGTCCGACACTGCGTACAAATTATCCGACCGTGTTTCCGAGAGATTCATCAGGCGATCAGGATATCCTCGTGTACTGTTATATATAGCGTTCAATCCTTGAATAAAATCATTTGCTGTCTTAAAGTAGGTATCTGAAGTAGCACTCGAAATTGGTTGCTGGTTCAGATCCATTTTGCAAGATCCCAATAGACCTGCTATCAAAAAAAATAGACTCAATTTTTTCATCGTTCTAAAAATTTACGTTTAAACCAAATGTCACTGTCTTTGGAATTGCCAGGCCTCCATAATCACCCGCCTCGGGATAATCAGAGCTTCCGCTTAGATTTGTGTTTGAAGATTCCGGATTTACCCCCCCGTCATATTTGTCCTTTCCCCAAAAATTCTCCAATGTCACGAATAAACGGACTAAACTAAGCTTTGACTGACTCCCCAATTTCAGGTCTTTGATATTATAACCAAGAGTGACGTTGCGTAAACGCCAATAATCTGACGAATACAGCCAATCTGTATTTTTAATCCGTCCAAAAGTTGAATAAGCTTTTCCAACACGACCTTCTCCAGGATCCTCTTCTGAACGCCATCTATCCCGATAAAATCCAAGCGCATTGTCTGATGATCCTTGACCGGTGCGTCCCAAGGCACGTCCTAATAAAGAATAGATATGACCACCATTCTGGCCTTGGAACATAAAACTCAAATCAAAATTTTTATACTTAAAGTTGTTGGTTATCCCCCATACATAGCTCGGGTTTGGATGCCCCACAATCACACGGTCATTCGCATCAATCACACCGTCTCCATTGGCATCCACATACTTTGGATCACCTGCCTTTTGGCTGCCATACAACGCAGCTCCAGCATCAATGTCTGCTTGAGTCAATATGCCGTCTTGTTTAACGACATAAATGCTATACATCGGCTCGCCAATCCGTAGAAGACTATGCTGGATATCAAATGAGGACGGTATTAAAATCTCCTTTTGCTCACCATCAAGTTTTGTTACTTTATTGGAATTATGACTAATATTAAAAGAGGTAGACCATGAAAAATCTGCTTTTCTGACCTGATGGGAAGTGATCTCTAAATCCCAGCCTTTACTTTTCACCTCTCCTGCATTATCCAAATAGGAAGAAAAACCTGTCGAAAGCATGGAAGGAACATTTAGCAATAAATCACTGCTCTTCCGGGTATACCAGTCAAATGATCCTGTAATGCGGGAACCCAAAAGGCCAAAATCCAATCCCACATCATAAGTCCGCGATTTTTCCCATCTTAGATCCGGATTAATGATATTGCTTGGCGCCTGTCCAGAAACGGAAAGGCCATTTGAAGAATAATTATAAAAGCCCAACAAGGCAATGCTACTGTAATCACCTATATTGTTATTCCCTGATTCACCATAGCTTCCGCGTAATTTCAGCTCATTGATAAAGGTAACTGGTTTCATGAAACTCTCCTGTGACAGACGCCAGCCCATGGACAACGATGGGAACCAACCCCATTTTGTATTGGATCCAAAACGCGATGAGCCGTCCCGACGAATACTTCCAGAAAGCAAATACTTACCGTCATAGGCATATTGGACACGCCCAAAATAAGAAAGCAAGACACTTTGTGTTGCGCCTGTTGAGGCAACTGTAGCAACTGCACCGTTCAAAGTTGTTATAGAACTATTGGTATAACCTCCCTGCGAGGTGATGGAAGAAGTTTCAAGTTTATCAAAATTATAGGCTTGCCCCAGCAAAGCGGTAATATCATGTTTGTCAAAATTGAGATGATAATTTAACGTATTCTCGTTTACAAAAGTTTGCTTTCGATACACACTGTTGGAGCCATAGGTAGCCTGATTCGGGTTGTTGGTTCGGTTAGCCAAAGTTCCGCCTACAGTGTAGGGCTGAAATCTATTACTTCTGCTATCGGTTTGATCCAAATTAACTGTAGTCTTAAAATTGAAGTTATCAAGAATATTGTACTGTCCGTAAACTGTCCCCAGTAAACGTGAAATTTTGTTTTCCCCGATATAATAATTCAATTTGGCAATGGGATCATTTGTTGAAGTACTCCAGGGATATTTTTCATTGTCAAAAACGTTTACTGTTCCAGCAGGATGGTCCTGAACAGGTGACATCGAATAAATCTGATGCATGATATTATCCTTTCCTTCCACTCCGGGGTCATTTCCGATAGAATAGGTAGGTGCTAGGTTTAAACCAAATGCGATTTTTTTATTCGGTTTGACTTCAACGTTAGCTCTGGCAGTATAGTTTTTATAATCCAAGCCTTTCACAATACCTTGTTGATTGAGGTAATTCCCCGAGACATAATAATTGACAAATTCTGTCGCTCCCGAAGCCGCAACCTGATAGTTTTGGATCACTCCTTTTCGATACGCTTCGTCTTGCCAATTGATAAGGTAAAGCCCGGGACGTCCGGGTTCCAACCAACGGTCATCATACATATAAGATGTATTATATGTCCCGTCGGCGAGTCCCAATATTTTCCGTCGTTCGGCATTGCTTTGGCTTGCCAGCCTTCCGGTACCTGAGGCTTCCCATTGTGCATTGATCATCTCCACCGCTCTATCTATCCACTCTTCACCATTTAACATATCCAATTTTTTATAAGCCTCGGACATGCCTACGTATGAATTGAGACTTACTTTAGCCTGGCCGCTCTTCCCGCGTTTTGTGGTGATCAAAACAACTCCGTTTGCTGCCCGGGATCCATAAATTGCAGCTGCAGATGCATCTTTTAGGACTTCCACAGATTCAATATCGTTTGGGTTCATATTATCCAGCGGATTTCCTGAGGCATAGTTTCCCGAGCCGTTTTGCGAGGCCGTTGACAGTGGGAAACCGTCAATGACATACAAGGGTTCACTCCCAGCGGTAATAGAGCCCGATCCCCTGACCTGAACACTTAACCCTTTTCCGGGAACACCTGTAGATTGCTTAACCCGTACACCGGACATCTGTCCGATCAGGGCTTGATCAACCCGTGCAATAGGGCGCTCATCGAGATTCTCAGCATTAAACTTTGAAACTGGAGCTATAAGGTTAGTTCGTTTTTGGGATCCATAGCCAATGACGACAACCTCATCCAATGCTTCTTGTTTCGGCAACAACTCAACACGTAGAAATGCTAATGTTGATACGCGGACTTCTTTCTGCTGGTATTCCACAGAACGAAATACAATATTGTCACCAGATTTTGCATGAATACTGAAATTACCATTTTGACTGCTTGCCCCTTCATTTTTGCCATTTACCTGGATTGTAACACCACTGATCGGCTGATTTTTATTATCAACAACTTTTCCCGTCAGTGTCCCCTGTGCGTACAATACATGTGTAAAAGCCATTTGAGCCACAACAATGGCCCCATATCGCATTATGTTTTTCATGGGCTGAGTTTTTTAATTATTAATCTGATTTATATTGGTAAATCAATTTAAAAGAACTCATTTGATTAACTGTCCTGAACTTACATGATAACCAGACAATTGCAAATTTTAAAAACTTAAAACGCACTCTGTTTTGTATATTTTAACCATCAAAATTGTAAAAAGTAATGTCCAAAAAAAAGCCTCGTTTTATACGAGGCTTTCAATAGTGCTTACTGCTTTTAATAACTCCAAATGGTAACAGGTCCAATCAGACCGCTTTCCATGGGTTTCCAGCCGCTTGCATCAAAATCTTTATAATTGATATTGACAAAATTGATTTCATGATAATTTCGCCAGGCAACTTTTTTACGGTCTAAATAGCTGATACGGTTTGCCATTAAATTGGCAACCTCTATGCGAATCTTGTTTTCACCATTTACCAACATGGTTGTAATATCTAGCTGAAACGGAATAGACCATAACACACCGGCCTCCTTTCCATTGACATAGACCTTTGCACTTTCAGCAACACGACCCAATTTCAGTAGATAGGATTTTGATTGATCCTTATTGATCGAAATTGTTGTTTCATAAACCCCTGTTCCGGAAAAATTGACAGCATCTTGGTCTCCCCAATCTGTCCAGGAGGAGAGTTGATCGAGCTTTTTCGCCTTTGGTAAAACAGATCCACCAGCAATAAAACTCACTTTCCAATTGCGATCCAATTGCGCCACTTGGTTTAACTCGTCCTGATAACGAAAGGGTTCTCCGGCCTGTTGCGCTGAGGCAAGGACTATCCAGGAATAGCCAGATGGAATCTGCACCCGTATTTTGCCGTTAGCTGATGGCAACTGATATGTCTGCCCAGTTTGAGGATCCAACAGCGAATAATGTGAAGCCTGTACATTTAGTGTAATGTTACGATCAACGGTCTGCCCACTATGATTGACCAAATAATAATACCTGTCCTTACCAGCGGCTCTGCGTGAAAACTTCAACCCTGTTTGGTTAATCCGTTCTGGTGCGATCTCTTCTGTTTCGAGTGCCGAATTGACATCTGTCGTAAGATAGATTTTGCCTCTTCCAAAAGCTGTATACTGATTCGCTTTATCCTTTTCGAAACCTAGCGATGCAATTAATTTATTGAACAGTGTACGGCGTTCCTCTAATTGGCTATATCCAGGAATCTCTTGCGGTAATTGCTGGAAGATGACAGTTGCGCCTTGGTTGGCCATTTCCAGGATTTTCTGCAGTGTCACTTCAGAAAAATAATGACAGGCAGGTATATAAATTGCCCGATAAGGGATCGCATCCTTTGAGGTTTGTAATTTCCCGTCGTTTACTGTAGTTCCTGCCAGAATTTTATCTGTTGCAAAATCAAAGCTATAGCCCCGTTTCTGCAGCTGAACACTTTGTTTATAAAATTGCGTCGGATGTAACCACTCGTCAACATCATGAACCTTTAATGCCTTATCCATTCCCTTTGCATTATTCCAAATATCATAAATGGGCCAATATACCAGCAGTTCGTTGTCAGCACGCGTAGATTGCAAGATAGATTGCACACGTGTAATATATTGATTCAAACCGGTAAGGTGGTCCCAGAACGAATTTTGTGGAACAAAATTAACGGAAGCATAGAACAACCATCCTGGAAAAGGTACATTTTTCGGCGAATAGGTTGTCCCATGATAGAATACATGATTCACTCCAGCAAGGAATAGTTGTTCGACTTCTGGTTTCGTTTGTGACAAAGAAGTTTTAAAATGTTCCGTCAGCCAGGTGAATGTTTCCGAAGAAGTATATTTTTTACCATATACATTTGTCGCCGACGTCGCAAATTTCGCCATCATGGGGTCTGGATCCACATTACGGATATCAGCAGTATCCCGTCTTAATCCGGGAATATCAAAACTACTGGATCCAAAGGTTTCACACTCCGCAATATCTGTATCCGCATACAAATCAATCAGATTTCCTGGAGATCCATGGGCTTGATTTTTTGAGACTGCACTAAAGCGATGGGCAAAATCCGTAAATGGGGTCAAAAAATTCTGGGCAAGTAGTATATCCACAACTTCACGATAATCCGATTTAAGGCCTGCTGTTTTAGCTTCATTCTTGCCCTTACCTGCAAAATCCAGGAGATGATCCTGTAACCTATATCCCTTTATCCGTTCGAATGAATGCAAAAACTCATCCGTCCAATTCGCGCCGTATACTTCGTAGCTATCGTTAAAAAAAGCACGCACATGCAATGGTTTATCCTTAAAAGCTTCGGTAAATCTATTGAAATAAGATGCGACAGATTGCTGCCCAAGGTGATCGAGCGTATACCCTGCTCCCCCCGGTGCGGCACGTTTGACTTTCTGCCCCGTTCTACCAGAAAATACAGCTAATAGACGAATATCGGCAGGCGCTTCCCATGTTCCAGCAGTCTTCGAAATATGATCATCCAGATTAATCTCACTATTGTCGGATCTAAATGCCCGTAAAGCCTGCAGAAAGAAATAATGTTGTTTAGGATCCTTAGGTTTTAGGGGAAACGTGACTTTTTCACCTTTTTTCAATTCAAATTCATCTAGGATCAATTTGGTAGCGGCATTCTTTTCTTTGATTTGAGGTCCTCCAAATGGCCAACCAGTTCCCAAATTGATGTCCACTCCCATGTCCAAGGCATTGGCTTTATCCGTCGTTACCCCCAATATATTCATCCATTGTGGTGAAAGAAAGTTCAGGTAGCTGGATTCAAATCCCTTAGCGCCATAAATAGGTGTTACCTCAACTCCACCAAAACCACTTTTTTCAAATAAGGTTAATTCGCGTTCGAGATTAGGTCGGTCCACAGCCGAACCGAGCCACCACCAACGCGTCCAAGGTCTCATTTCTTTGGTAACTGCTGGCCATAAATCCTGCGCCATCGTTCGACCGACAGCCAACAGATTACAGGCAAGCACTAATGATATATAAATTTTTTTCATGTTAAAATTCACCTAATCCATGTGAAACACCTTTTTTAAATTTATCGACACTGGGGAGCGGTCCGGATTTACGTCCATGATATCATGCATATAATCCCACCATTGCTGCACAATGGCTTCCTTGCCCAATTCTTGCGACGAATGTCCTGCCAAATATTGAACAGCAAATAAAGTATCCGTCTCCTCATCCAAAAAAATGGAATAATCAGACACGCCATTTTCGCGCAATAAGGTGATTAATTCTGGCCAGATCGTGTCATGCCTGCGCTTGTATTCCCCGGACATACCTGGTTTCAGTTTCATCTTAAATGCTATTTTCTCCATCTCGTTTATATATTGAACTGTTTTATCATTACCATATTCTTAATTGGCTAATACCTGATGGATATCGGCTTCAATAATACTCAAGGTACCTTTGGCATTGGCGTCGTTACGGGCCACCCCATCATCAAGTTTCTTACCACCCATTTCCACCTGATTGTTTTCCTCTGCTGTAAAAGCTGCGTTTTTAAGTTTTATGGTTACCTTTCCGCCCTTAGTACGCGGAAATGAAAGAGTGCAGTAGCCTAATGTAACAGCTGTATTTCCATCAAAAACAAGTTTTTCGTCCACAAAAATCTGCAATGGATAAGATCTTGATCTAAAATTATTCAGTTTCAGGTCAACTTCATCAATATCGGATTTTTCCTGCAAAGTATATGTAATCCAGGCGGTACCTAGTTGTCCGTCATTGACCCAATCCGACAGTTCATTGTCGTCGTAAGAGTGTGATGCTTTCTCTTGATTGGCGCCAGCAGCAACTGCACGGATTTTGAGACTTTTTTTCAGTTGCACCAATGTGGGGTTCGCAGGACTTGGTCCACGCGCTAAAAATGAAGGCAAATTTTCGTTGGATTCCTTGACGAAATAATCCGCCATGGTTTTGAGCGGTTGCACCGTCCAGACGGTTGAATCTGACAGCAGACCACTTGATGTCGCCTTCAACATCACACGCCCCGATTTATCGTACTTTGTGCGAAGTAATACACGATTTACACCAGCCTCCACAGGAAGTGAGGTAGCTAAAATATAGTTATCAGGCCCCTGGGCGATCCCCCCGCGCCAATCCATCGGTCCATCCAACTTAAAGTCAATCGTATTAGAAGCCAATGGGCAACGTAATCCGTTTTTGTCAAGCACTTCGACTTCTGCCAATACCATATCGTTACCATCAGCAAATAAGCCATTTTTACCATGTTGCGCCGTCAAACGGATTTTGTAAGGCTCACCTGTTGTTTTTAGTTCTTTCTTATTTAACAACTTTCCATCTTTTGTGAATGATTTTGCCGTCAATACGCCGGCCTCAAAATCAATGGCTGGAAAACGGTATAGGAAGTCGTATAGCTTTTCCGCTTCTTTCTGTACTTTTCCGTTCACAGCTAATTCTACCCGGTCAGCGGCCGAAACGACCAATACATCTTTTTTCGTTCCGGGAGCATAGTTCCAGTGTCCTACAAGGTACAAGCCTTTTGGATCAGGAGCGATCCAGCCATCCCACATCACCTGGTGGGCAAAGTAAGCATCTTTGGGAATACGCATGGCGTCTACTTCGCCACTTCTTCTGTAATTCTCTTTTCCCCTAAAATGGGTATTGGAATCCGAGAAAATAATATTGACACCGCCCGAATTTACGCGATCACCAGTGCCCGGACGCATCTTCCAATATTCCCACCAACGATGTACCGCTTCAACAACATAACTATCTTGGTTTCTGTTATAATCACTAGCATCTACGCCTTTATAAAGCGGCCCTTCACCATCCTTATGAAATGGATAACTCAATTCGTCCCAATATTTACGTAAGGCCTCATCCCGCATATATTCGGTTGCGATCATGGGATGACGCGCACTTTTATTGATATACAACATTTCACCACCATACTCAGCTAGCTTACTATCCAGCATTTCACGTGAGCCAATTGCCCGTCCGCCAGCTGGATCGTATTGATCACGAATGGCTTTCATCTCTGCCATATGCTCTTCCGAAATAGACTCGTTTCCACACTCATAAAACAAGACACTTGGATTATTGCGGTAATAAATAATCGCATCACGCATAAGCTCTGTTCGCTGTTCCCAACGTCTACCTTGGACATCTTTTTCGGCATCTCCTGCGGGTAGCATTTGCATCAGTCCCACGCGGTCGCAGGATTCAACATCCTGTTTCCAAGGTGTTACGTGCATCCAACGAACCAAATTGGCATTGCTCTTGACCATGAGTCCATTGCTAAAATCACTTAACCAAGGTGCTACAGACAAACCAACAGCAGGCCATTCATTACTTGTACGCTGTGCATAGCCCTTCATCATCAAAACCTGATCATTCAGATAGACCATGCCATCTTTAAAAGCCGTTTTTCGAAATCCTGTTTTCGTCTGTACAGCGTCTATAGTTTTGTTGTCCTGTACAATTTTTGTCGTAACCGTATAGAGATAGCCATAACCCCAGCTCCAAAAATTAACCTGATTCATGGCTGAGTTCATGGTCAATTGTTGTGTTTGATTGGCAGGAAGGTTGAACTTTTTTGAAAATGTTTTCACTAATTTTCCTTCGGCATTATGTACTTCGGCAACAAAGTTGACCAGACGCGATTGCAGGGTTTCATTCTTTACCTCCGAAGAAACAAAAAGATCCATTGTCTTTTCAGGGATATTTATGTTTTTCGCATACACATAAACACCTGTAGTCTTCAAATTGGAATACAATGGTAAAGTCTGATAAATTTTGGAAGTAAAGTGGATCCACACATTTTTTGGAATTCCACCATAGTTTGCATTAAAGTTTTTATCGTTCCATTGATACGTGCTATTTGTTGCCTTTTCACGATAGCTCCAACTATTGTCTATACGTATGGCCAAGATATTTTCGTGATCGCGATCAATCAGGTCCGAAATATCAAGTCCTGCTGCCATAACGCCATTTTCATGACGACCAATAAATTTTCCATTGAGATAAAATTCTCCGCCAAAGCGAATCCCTTCAAATTCCAAAAAGACCTTATCGGAAGTAATTCCCTTGGGAATACTAAACTTTTTTCGATACCAAACAATAGTTGTCGAAAGGTCATGTATCGCTTTTGTGAAAGCTTCATCTTCGTTCCATGCTTGGGGCAGAGCAACCTGTTTCCATGCGCGATCATCGAAGTCTTCAGCAGAAGCATCACTAACATCGCCAATATGGTAACGCCAGTCAGCGTTAAAACTAAAAGTCCTCCTCCCCGCTTGAGCATATGTACCGAATGAAAGCAGCAGGCAACAAAAAATAAACAGGAACCTTTTCATCTTATCTTGACAACATTTTATAAACCTCTGTCCCTCCCAATAAAAAACAACCCAAACCGTAATCTTCAAAATCCGGTTGACTTGAAAAACTGACGGGCTGACCATCCTTAGGTTCTTTCCCTGTTCCTTGTAAATAGCCCAAAAACCCAGAAGGGTGTACCGCTTCTGCTAGCATTGCTTTCCATGCCTTTTCTACAACAGGGCGATATATTTTAGCATCTAGAAAACCATTATTGATACCCCAGGCCATACCATAGACAAATAATGCTGTCCCTGAGGTTTCCCGTCCGCCAAAATTATTGGGATCATGCAGGCTGACATTCCAAAATCCATCTGGTCTTTGGATAGGAACAAGTGCTTCCATCAATGCCTTATAATCCGCTACATATTCTGCTCGATGTACTTCGTTTTCCGGAATTAAAGATAGTACCCTCACTAAAGCTGCTACCACCCATCCATTACCGCGTGACCAATAACAGTCCTCACCATTTGGTTCTTTGTAGGGAGGAACAAAATCTTTATCGCGCCACCAAAGTTTATCGGTCTGATTATATAGGCCTCCACCTTCCTGTGTTTTTGAATGATGATACATTTTATACATGTAATCAAAGTAAGTTTGATCCTTCGTCATTACACCCAGTTTGGCATAAATTGGCATGGCCATTTGTATGGCATCAATCCAAGTCCAATCGTCTACTTTTCCAGATTTGATAATATAATCTATATTGGCTTTAATCTTTTGGATACGCTCAGGCTTTGCTTCAATCTCATAGAGATCCAAGTAGGTTTGCCCACAAGCCTGGTCATCGGCATTTCGAGTTTCTAAACCGTTGCGCATCCCCCAGTCATGTTTATTTCCCCAATCCACTGCATAATTGTAGTATTCGTTGTTTTTATCAATCTGATAAAGTGCCATGAGCCCTTCGTAATAAACAGCCCGGGTCCAGATGTTGCTCGGCCGCCAACGGTTGGTGTAGATCGGTTTCCCTGTATCTGTCCATTTGTTCATGAAATAACGATTGGTCAACTGCAACGATTGGAGTACATCTACAGCAGATAATTCCGGCTTCTGTTCGACAACTTTCTTCGTCGATGAACATGCTGAAAGGAAAAATGCAATCAATAAAGTGGTCGTATAAGTATTAAATATTTTCATGTTTTTCTTTATATAATTATTCATAACGGGAATTCCTTTTTTTTCTGAAAGTGTCTGATCTTATTGGCCAGAGAGAACCTTCTTTTGCTTTCATTGCTGTTGGTGTCTGCGAAATCATGAAGGTTTTTGAGCGAGCTGCTCGTAGGGTATCACACCAACCCTTTTCGCCCAGTTTTCATAGATCTGAACCATTTCTCGGTATATTTTCGGAAAAGAGGCTGATAAGTCTACTGTTTCACTTCTATCTTTTTCTATATCATATAAATACCACCTATTTTCAGGATAGGAAGAGACCAATTTCCATTTTCCTTTGCGCACAGCTTTGTTACCTTCGTGCTCAAAACAAATTTCCCTATCCATATCCTTCTGTTGCTCATTCCATAGCGGAAGCAAGGAGGCCCCTTCCATCGGTTTAATCGTATTACCGGCATAATTTTTAGGATAGTTTGCTCCCGACCATTGTGCTAAGGTTGGCATGATATCGATCAAATGGGCTGGCCTATCAAACTGTTTTCCTTGAGGCAGAAACTTGGGGCCATATGCGATAAAACTGGTTGCATTGCCACCCTCAAACTCCCAATGCTTGAACTTTTTGAAAGGCGTATTGCTCACTGCAGCGCCTTCGATTCCATAAGCTGTAAAAGAACGTGGATGACTAGCAGGAAATTCATTCGCAGCTCTAATTTCTGCTGTAAATCCCGCATTGGTTATTGTCTCATTGCTCGCCCCGTTATCAGAGAGAAAAATAAAAACAGTGTTGTCCAATTGCCCTTTTGATTGGAGATAATCAACCAGTCGGCCAACATTCTGATCCAATTCGTCTACCATCGCCGCGTAGACAGCCATCTTTTCATCCCATTTTACTTTTTCTTCCCAGCTGCAATCATTCCAATTTCGCAAGGTGGTATCCATTGGAGACAATTTGGTCGTTGGTGGCACTATCCCTAACTGCTGCTGTTTTTGAAAACGCTTTTCACGGATAGCCTCCCAGCCTTCCATATATTTACCCCGATACTTTGCAATATCCTGCGGTTTGGCATGTATAGGCCAGTGGGGCGCCTGAAAAGCGAGGTATAGAAAAAAAGGATCCTCTTTTTTCGTTTCCAAATGCTCACCAATGAAAGCCATCGCATAATCCGTATAGGCATCCGAGCTATAGTAATCTTTTGGCGGAACGATCGTCTCATTGTCCAAAGCTATCGTCAATGTTTGTTTGGGACGATAAGGCCGGTTTTCAAAGTAGCTGTTTGCTCCATCAATTAGCCCATAGTAGCGCTGAAATCCACGCTGCCGAGGCCAATTTTCTTTTTCCTGTCCAACATGCCATTTCCCAGCCATATAAGTTCCATAACCTGCGCTTTTCAATAGTTCGGCCAATGTGACCGAGTTTCGATTTAAATAGCCCTGATAGGCAGGAAAAGGACGCTTGTTCATCATATCGCCCACACCTGCCTGATGCGGATACAATCCGGTCAATAGAGAAGCACGTGATGGACAACAACGCGAAGCATTATAAAAGTTAGTCATCTTAATACCTTCCTTTGCCATTTTATCCAAATGTGGGGTCTGAATTTCGGAACCAAAACAACCTAAATCGGCATAGCCCATGTCATCGGCCAGAATCAACACAATATTGGGCCGTTGCTGTGCACGGACTGTAAATACTGTGAGCAGAAAGAAGATCGCCAGCGGAAAAGTAGATTTTATCATACTACATAAATTTCTTTAGACCGATTTTGGTTTGTGCTTTCAATTGTTCAGCAACGAGTTTAGCATTTAGCAAAGCACCTGCTTTAATTGTATGGGTCGCATCTTTAGGATCAAAAAATTCTGTTTCTACTTTCTTTTTCCCCAATGTTTCATACTGGGCTATCACTTGATCCTGCAAGGGGATAAAAAACGCATTAGCCTGTTGTGCAGCTTCTTTTGCCCATGTTGCATAATCCGATTTACGCACTTGGTTTCCTTCCCAAGCATTGCGCGGAATAGGTGAACAAATAATTGCTGTGGCTCCTTTGTCTTGAATATTTTTCACAAATCGACGTAAGTAAAAACCATAACTATAGACAACTTCATGTTGCTTCAGCAATGGATTATACACTTCTTGGTAATCGTCGCCATTTCCTTTTATCGTTCCACGAGCACGTAACGTATCCACAATAGGACTTGAATCATTATGTCCAAATTGCATAAGGACAAAATCGCCCGGCTGTATGCTATCCAGTACCCTCTGCCAAAGCTTTGGATTGTTATAAAATGTCCGGGTACTTGTTCCCCCCAAAGCACGATTCTTGACATTGATCTTATCTAATTTAAAATACTGACCGATCAAACTTCCCCAGCCCCACTGTCCATTGGCCCCATTTCCCTGTCCGTTTTTTACGGTGGAATCACCAATAATAAATAAGGTCGGTTTATGCTGTTTTTCCAAAAAAGACATACTGATTACAGCGAAAAGGACCGCAGCCCAAGGCAACAATTTCAATTTCATCTTCATTTTTATTTAATGTATTGTACTAATTGGCTTTTAATCCTCCGAAATCCTTCGATAACAGACAATGCATTTTCTCTTGCTCCAGCTTTATTCGTATGCGTATGGTCACCTGGAAAATAATTGGATTTTACCCGTTCAGCACCAAGCTGATCATATTTATCTGCGGTAATACTATTCAGATCCAAAAAGGGAACGCCCTGTTCTTCTGCAATCTGCCTAGCCCACAAGCCAAAGTCGTTGTCGGCTCGTTTCACCTTACCTTGATTATCCCATTGGTTGCGCGGAATCATGGATAACAAAATTGGTGTTACCCCCTTTTTCTTTGCTTCAATCACAAAACGACGCAGGTTTTCACCGTAAGTGTGCACGGTCTCCTTCTTTCCATTTCCCCAATCCAACACAACGGAGTCCTGACCGATGCCCCGCAGCACACCCCGATAGCCTTGTTTGCTGGTATCGGGCTTACTGCCCTCGTTATGGCCAAACTGAATCAATAAAAAATCTCCCGGCTTGAACAACGAATCAACTTTTGCCCATCTTCCTTCTTTGACAAATGTTCGTGTACTACGCCCCGCCATTGCATGGTTATCTACACGGATTCGTGTCGTATCCAATAATTCAGGAATCAGGGTACCCCAGCCCCAATATTCCTTATTGCTGTTCTTAACGGTCGAATCACCGATAAGATAAATCGTAGGTCTATCTTGCTGTTTTGCAAAGGATATCAAAAGAACGGCTGTCAGTGCCATCCCTATCCATTTTATTGTATGCTTCATTTGCTATCTTATCTATTTCTTTTAGTCAAAAAATCCAAATCGCGCTTCCGAATTTCTATTTTTTATGGGCATACTTAACCAGCTGAATGTTCGGCTTGACTGGACGATCCATACCTGCACCGAGATAATACCCCGTATGTGGCGGTTGATTGTAAGCCACATTCTGCCATGCTATGCTCAAGCGATACTGTGGATCATGCATCAACGTATATACCCTTTGCGTTGTAGGGATCGTTGTTGTATAGATACGTAGGCTTTGGTTGTCGTCTGCACGTAGGATCAATTCTTCACGCCAATCGCCAAAGATATCCGCGCTCAGGTTAGGTGTACTTTTAGTTCCATTGATCGATGATGCTCCAATCCCCGTAAAGATGCGTTCTATTTTCCCATTTTTATATTTTTCAATATAGTTACTGTTTAAAAGTTCCCGGCTCAAATCGGCATCCCACCAAATCAGAAAATTGGTCGATCTCGGAGCCGGCCCGACACGATTACCTTTGGTATCGTACATATCGCTAGATCCCAGCCACCACAGATACGCCCCTTTATGATCGGGATCTATATTTGCAGCAACACCGCGGGGAATATCTTGGTCTATTGCACTTTTAAACAATATTGCGCCAGTTTTGGCATCCAATAAAGCCACGCCGGTCCCTTTCCGCCCTCCTTTCAGTTCATGGATTCCAAAGATCTCCAGGCCGGGTCTTTCAGGATCTAGGTCGCCGACATGCAGCGCATCGCCATGTCCCAGTCCTGTACTGTATAGACCTTTGCCATTATCATCAATAACCATCGAACCAAACACAATTTCATCTTTGCCATCCTGGTCAACATCCGCGACCGTAAGATTATGATATCCCTGTCCGGAATAAGGATCTTTACGAACTTTGCTATCAAATACCCAGCGGTTCACTAATTTTTTATCTTTAAAGTCCCACGCTGCCAGAGCTGTCCGTTCATAATATCCCCGCGTCATCACAACACTTGGATGTACACCATCCAAATAGGCTACACAAGCTAAAAATCGATCGCTGCGATTAGCATTTGAATCTCCCCATGAATTTAGCTCTCCACGTTCTGGTAAATAATCTACAGAGCTTAGGGCTTTGCCCGTCAATCCATCAAATACGGTTAAATATTCAGGTCCTTTCAATATGCGACCAACAGTCCGCGAATTTAATACAGTATCACGCCAATCGGCCTGGGCATCACCAATGACATTTCCCAGTCCATCTTTCGTACCGTCGGCCGTTTTGCAGACCAGCTCCGCACGGCCGTCACTATCGAGGTCGTATACCATAAATTGGGTATAATGTGCTCCTTCCCGGATATTTTTACCCAAATTGATTTCCCAAAGAAAAGTACCATCTAGTTTATATGCCTGAAAAATAGGTTCCGAAGTAATCCCATTGTGTGCATTGTCATGTCCAACACCCGTCTGATGAACAATCAGTTCGTAAGTCCCGTCTCCATCCAAATCACCTACAGAAATATCACCAGGAGTGTACCCTTTGGGAGTACGTAAGGGAATATTTAAGTATTGCTGTACTTTTTGATCTTTCGATAAGGTCAATTTAGCGACTTCTTTTTCTTTACCTCCGGCTACTATATCCAAAATGTAAGTAACATCTTGATTCAAATCGACATGATCGTCCAAAAAATTAGTCCCTTTGGTCAAAGGTGAAGTATTTAGTTTTTTCTGCTTGCCATTCCCTTCCTTTCTATAAATTGCAAAAGCCGTATCAAAATCGTCAGTGCCAAGCAAACGCCAGCTTAAAAAAACAGCGTTGTCCGCCGTTTTTACACCCACCATCCCCCGATCCAAAAACTCCATTTTACGTTGGCCTGAAACGGCTAGGGAACCGATCAGCGCCCCAGTCAAAAGAATAAGTTTTGTCTTCATAATTCAAGGTCTAAGCCACAGCAAAATGCTGGTACATATTATTATTGCTTTTTATTATTAACAGTTACATTATTTAGGACAAAGTTTTTAATATATTCCCTGTGAATCGCTGGATCTTTTGCTGCACGGACGTGCATATTTTGAAATGTAAAATCCGACAGCACATATTGTTCCGAATTGAGGACATCGAATACGATGTCGCAATCCAGATCTATATTGCGTAGGACAATATTTCTTGCATAGGACATTTTAATATCTTTCTCGCCCTTCAAATCAAAAAATTGGGTCCAAGGTTTAATAAACAACATGCTATTGACATTTCCCTTTACATTTTCGATCAAAATGTTTTCATATTCTTGTGGCGTATCTGGCCGCATCTTTAACTGCAACAGCTTGCGTGCTTTATCTAAGGTATTGTTCCTAAAAATCACATTATAGCTATGAATAGATTCACTACCACAAGTCAGTGCACTATGACAAAATCCAAAGAAACAGTTCTCAATAATAATATTTGAATTAGGTCCATTATTAGGATCTTTGTCGGACTTAGGCCCTTTACCTCCTTTTAATGCGATCGCATCATCATTAACGGATAAGTAACAATCCTTAATCAATACATTGCGGCAGACATCCAAATCAATCGCATCTGAACTAGGCGCTTTCACAGGTTCCTTGGGCGCCGAAATGTGCAAACCGATCAATTTTAGATTTTCACATTTATAATAATGTGAGGTCCAAAACGGTGAATTGATCAAACGAATGCCCGATATTTGTACGCCCTTGCTATTGGAAACATAAAGTAAGCGTGGGCGCATCTCGTCCATATTTGTGCATTGTGGATTAAACTGTCTTCGAAGCCAAAAGGATCGCCAGTAGCGCAACCCGTTTCCATCGAGTGTACCTTTGCCCGAAATTGTAAATCCATCCACCTGATCCGCATTGACAAGCGCCAAAAAATATTTCACTGTCTGACCTTCCATTCGAGTCTCAGCTAGCGCAAAATCTGCGATATCATCACTTCCTTTTAACACAGCCCCTTCTTCCAAGTGCAAGTGTGTCTTTGGTTTAAAAAATAATGAACCACTCAGATAGATCCCTTTAGGTACGACGACAACACCGCCTCCACTTTCATATGCTTTATCAATTGCTTGTTGGATTTTGGCAGTTTGCACGATGGTGCTATCTGCGACCACACCAAAATCGGTGATGAGAAATTTCTTTCCGAGCGTTCCGATCTCAGTCGATTTTACAGTCTCGAACCATTTTGAGATTGCTGTTCCGTCCGGAAACTTTCCTTGCGCATGTGCATTGGACAAGATCGCAATTGATGTAAGCAGGAGTAAAAATCGAAAGAATTTTTTCATCATATTTAGTTTTATTAAGTCTTGTTTCCCCGCTTGTCTACAGCTTAATTAAAAAGTGTAGACAATGCCTTCGAATTGATTAGCGTATTTAAGGATACTTAAATAAGTAGCTAGTTTTAAAAGTATCAACATTTTTAACAAGAGCCGTCCTGTAGTATCCTGAACAAACCAGACAATACAGTCAGAAAGTGCTTGTTTTCATGTATAATAAGGTTAAAAACAGGGATTCAACGTCATTCGTAATATATTTGTTATAGAATTCTCAACTCCAACCCCACACCAACTTATGACCAACTCCTCACTGTAACCACGTTGAGTGCACAGTGAGTCCACGTTGAGTCCACCTTTTAGAGGTTGATTCACCATGCTCTCACCTTTTTAACAATCCGCTTGCAGTCAGGAGTTGATATGGATTTGGTGATACCTTATCCTTAAGAAAATATATCCAAACCACCTTGTACTGTCCTGCTTGGTAAAATTAGGTTCCCCCTTGATTGTTCCTTATTTTTAGTCTTTATTGTTTTTAACCAATTGCTTAGGACCTCCTGATGAAAAATAAACTGGATATTCCATATGGCCTTAAAAAACACAAACCGAGCTTGCGTGCTCATGAAATAATTATTAACATGAAATATAAATCAATCTTCACCCTTATTTTACTATCGATCGCTTTTACTCGATTGAGCGTCGCGCAGATCAGCAAGATCAACCAAGACGATATTAAAATCAAAGCTCCTTTTGAAATCCCAGTATTTAAGGTCCCAAATTTCGAGCATTGTAAAAACTACGATATCCGCGATTTTGGTGCACGTCAGGGTGATAAGGAAAGTACTACCGCAGCAATCGCGAAGGCAATTGCGCTAGCGACAACATCGGGGGGCAATATCATTATTCCTCCAGGTGAATGGTCAACAAAGGCAATCCACTTAAAGAGCAATGTCAACTTACATGTCAGTGCAGGGGCAACCTTATTATTTTCGGGCGACCCGAAAGACTATTTGCCTGCTGTTCACAGTAGTTGGGAAGGGCTTGAGTGCTATAATTATTCGCCATTGATCTATGCATACGAAGCGACAAATGTTGCCATTACCGGTAAGGGAACCATAAAAGCAGATCTGACTGTTTGGGAGAAATGGTTTCCGAGACCAAAGCCGCACATGGAAAGCATCAAAAATCTCTATAATTGGGCACAAGAAGGGAGGCCTGTGGAACAGCGTATCATGGTCAACGACACATCTAACCTTAGACCTCAGTTTATTCAATTTAACCGTTGCCAACATGTTAGGGTCGAAGATATCAAGATCCGAAACAGTCCTTTTTGGACCTTGCATCTCTACCTAACGAAAGATGCGCTTATCCGTGGCATCGACATCTACGCCCATGGGCATAACAATGATGGAATTGACCCAGAAATGAGTCAGAATGTATTGATTGAAAATTGTATATTTGACCAGGGGGATGATGCTATTGCCTTGAAGTCCGGTAGAAATCCCGAAGGCTGGCGGTTGAAAACGCCAACAAAGAATATTGTGATCCGTAATTGCGAGATCCGTGACGGTCACCAGCTCCTTGCCGTTGGAAGTGAACTCTCGGGAGGGATTGAAAATATTTACGTAAACAATTGCACGGTACTGCCGAATGAGAAGCTCATGCATCTACTTTTCATCAAAACCAATGAACGTATGGGCGGTTACGTTAAAAACATTTATTTTTCAAATATCAAAGCCCAAAACGTAAAGGAAGGTATACTTGGAATAGATACGGATGTGCTCTATCAATGGCGCAACCTGGTACCAACCAAAGTAAAAAAACTGACTCCAATAACGAATGTCTATCTTTCCCACATTAAAGCTGAAGAAGGGCAGTTTGTCTCGAAGATCAATGGTAATCCCGAACTTCCAATTCAGACCGTACAATTGAAGGATGTACATCTTAAAAAAACAACATCAACTGCTATTCAAAATAAATACGTCAATGATTTTTCCTACACGAATAGCGATAAAAGTGAATAAAGCACAACCTTTTTGGGTTCAAGAAACCTAAATAAGCATTATTGAAAAGAATACATACTATTAGGGTTATACCATAAAAAAGGGCTTTTCTATTAACATAGAAAAGCCCTTTTTTATGCATTATTCTTTTAATCAGTCAACACATTAACCTTAGGCATCACAAATTGTGTATTTTCTTTTTCGCCTTTTGGGGTTCCAAAGTAAAAATAGAGTGTCCGGTTAATCCTTTTATCCATTTGATTAAGCTCACCCGCGGGTCCATTCACGGCAGCATTTCCATTAATTCCCAATGCCAGTTTTGTTCCAATAGGGGGAATAGCATCTAAAAAGGAAATATCTCCAGACGGCAATTGCGGATATCCTTTAGGACCGGAAATTCCGTAAAACTCGAACAATCGCACAAATAAATCGTCCTGATCTGTTGCGACCAAAAACTTGCCTTGCACTGTATTGAATTGTACCCAGCTAACATCGGAGAAGTAGCCTTTAAATTCAGGAAATGCCCATGGACCAATACCGGCTTTTCCATCATTGTACATTTTTTCCCATGTATTTAGGGTGACACCTTGCATCCTATTCTTCCATACGCGATACGGCCCATTACCGAGCCATTTGGCCCCAATAATATAGTTTTCAGGAAAGTTGAAGCTTACTCCGGCATAAGGCACCGTTTTTTTCATATTGTAAGCATAATCAAGTTTCAACCAGCCGTCTGGCCGCATCGTCCAACGGATAAAACTTAGATTGCCATCAAACATAAACTCAACAACTTCATTTTTTCCATCCTGCCAACGTTTAGCACTTTTCAGCTCCGACTGTCCATCAATAAGCACCGGGCCATTATTAAAAGCTAATTTCATGCTATAATCATTGGCCAGATCAACCAATAATCCTGTTTTTTTGGAGATAAAGGTTGTTATTCCGTTTGCCTTGAGGATATAATTCACACTGTCCTCTTTCGCTTCAACATCGGTAGAAGATTTTAAAGGTAGAATTTCAGCTGTAAGAGCCTGATTGGATTTTATACGCCATGTCCAAGTATAAATTTCCTCCCCATGTGAGTCAGTTGCCATCAATATTAGTGCATCATATTGTTTCCAATCGCTCGGTAAATTCAACTGCACGTTTCCTTTTTGAGTCGGAGCCAATACAGGACTATTTATCTTTAGATTCAACACCGAGTCCACCCCCGCTTCTTCGGCATAGGGCTGTTTATAAGTAATCAATTTACCCTCAAACCTACAATCTTTTAGGTTGGTAAAGTGATAACGATTTTCCACCGGAATAGTTCCATTGAAGTCGGCAGGTAATTTCTTCATCGTAATATGTACAGGTGAATAGATTTCCCGAATAGCATAGAAACTTCCCTCTTTTTCGCGATGTGGCCCAAGGATTCCATCGGGGGCATTTACGCGGTTGACATCAATCACATTGTTGAAATCTGTACGCACGATACCTTCATCTGCAAAATCCCAAATAAATCCGCCTGCACCTAATTTGGCATTCCAGTGCAACTCCCATATATCTGCTAATCCTGCTGCGGCGCCGCCATCGTCCTGTGCATGGAGAAATTCAGTCGGCATGTAAATGTTTGGCCCTTCCAGAATTTTTTTTGTTGAATAAAAGTCTTCATAATGGTTGCAATCGATTCCATTGATGGCGTTCCCAGGTCTATGATGTGCATGGATTACCGTTCTTGCCGAAAGATCATATTTTTTATACTCATCAACAAGTTCTTTATTATGCCCGCCTTCATTGCCATTGCTCCAAAGTATAATGGAAGGATGATTGGCATCTCGAATAACCATTTCTCGCACTAGCTTTTTACCCACAACGGTGCTATATGCCTTCTGCCATCCGGCCAATTCATCCAAAACATATAAGCCCAATGAATCGCAATAGGCCAAAAATGATCTATCTGGCGGATAATGTGAACAGCGTACCGCATTCATGTTCATTTCTTTGATCAGTTTAACATCATTCAGATCCAATTGTGCGTTCACAGATCGTCCAGTTTCGGGCCACCATACATGACGGTTGACACCTTTCATCTTCACTTTTACACCATTGACATAAATACCATCTCCTTCTCGAACTTCGATCGTCCTGAAACCAAAACGATCTTGAGATTGATACCCTTTATTCTTCCCATCCCATAGGGTGTACGTGACCTGATACAAGTTTGGCGTCTCCGCTGTCCACAATAACGGTTTTTCCACTTTCATTTCGATCAATTTTACCGAATCTTTCGCCATAATCGGGAACTTCTGATTTGCGATCAGGTTGCCCTTCAGATCTTTGATCTCCACCTGTAGATTTGTGGCTTTAGACAAACTTTCTAAATGCACGTTGCTTCGAAAAGTTCCATCTGCTTTGGCGTCGATAGCTGTCCAACTGATATGCTCTTGTGGTGTCGCCTCGAGGTATACAGGTCTATAAATACCGCCTAAAATCCAATAATCTGCAAGGCGCTCCGCATTGTTAACAGATTTATCAGAAGACATTTTTGATACAGTCGCTTCCAATATATTGGCCTTGTCAAAGCTGATCTTGTCGGTGACATCGTACTTAAACTGATAGAAAGCACCTTGGTGGATATCTCCAGCCAGCTTACCGTTGATCTTAACTTCGGTATCTGTCATCGAACCTTCAAACACAAGGCTTATTTTTTTACCTTTCCAGTTTTTTGGAACAGTAAATTGATGCCGATACAAACCTTTCTCATCGTGAAAGATGAAATTCTTGCCATAGGTCACATAGTCCCGACCATAGTTATAAGCCCCAAATCCCTGTTGTTCCCAATGACTGGGAACCGCAATCTTATCCCATTTTCCAGCCTTACGTCCCCCAGTTACCCAGAAGTCCCAATTGACCGTATGAACGTTGTCTGTTCCTGAGAGATAGTGTATTTGCTTCATCGTTTGTGCTGAGGCACTATGTGCCATCATAACGTATATCAAAGCAAAGAAGACAATTCGAATTTTAAGCATAGGTTTATTCATTGAATTAGCAAACCTCTAAAATAAAAAGTTCAGGACACTTAAGTATCCTGAACTTACCTGTATGGTTATGTTGCCAATATTGGCATTCACCCCCTGCGATACTGTTGAGACAGAACAGCACAGGATGACAAATTCATTCGGTATACCTAAACTTGCTGTATTAAATTGGTTATTTCCCAATTTAGACGGTGCCTACTTTTGGTATGATTTAGATAAAAAAAGCTATTATAGCAAAGGAAAGCCAGTAAAATAGTATCATATTTTTTATCATAAATTTAGGATTAATTGGTTATTTTAAAGGTTTTCATTCTCCCCGTTTGAAAACCTTTTTTTATAACAATCACTTTTATTAAGATGGCAACAGCATTACAATTTGATCATTATAAAAGCGTGAATATTTCGAAAGAAAGATCTCAGAAATACACTACTCCGTTCTAAAAGGTAAAGTAGGCAATCCTTCCTTATTAAAAAAATTGGGACGCGCTGTTTCATGCCAACCAAAGCGAACCTGTTTTGGTGATCTTACCGAAGCAGCGGATACAACGACATGATCACCTTCAATTTTTGCTTCTGCAGGTACAAATTTACCATCTGCTCCAGCAACCTCAAACCAGGTCAATTGATCGCCTTTACATTGCAATCCGCTGCCAACATGCTTAAAGTTCAGGATTACGTTATTTCCGACTATCTTTTTACTTTTATATTGTGGTCCTGAAAAAACAATATTCTTTTGACCATAGTCAAATGCCAGTGGCCATAATGCCAAGCGACGTCCTACTTCCCATTTATAGGAGGGGTGTATGTCAGAAAGGTCGTCGACCAAATCAGTGACTACAGCCATTCCCGAATTTTTAATGTCCATGCATTTTGTCTGAATCTCCCAAAACCAAGGCAACGCCTCTACATTATGCTGTGTTTTATCCTTTCTTTTACTATAATAATAAGGGGCAATCTGAACATAGTAAAAAGGCATATTTTTGTCCTTCCAGTTTTTACGCCAGGTATCGATCAGCAATTTTTGTTTTGCATAGTAACGAGCATCCTCAAACATCAGATTGCTTTCACCTTGATACCAGATAAATCCTTTCATCGCAAAAGGCGCCAGTGGACGGATCATCGCTTCATACATTTCTCCGGCAACAGCATGCTCAATTTTCGTTTCCCCATTTCGGGTTTCCTGTTTAAAAGTGCTGGAGTTTTGATAGGCTTCCAAGGGTGTCCAGGGCTCTATCCTACTACCTCCCCAAGATGAACTGATCAATCCCACGGGAACGTTCAGCTGTTGTTGCAGGGTCTTTCCAAAGAAATAACCCGGAGCCGAAAATTGCGCGAGTGAATTCGGATCCGCTACTTCCCACCCTTTAGTTTCCACATCGTCCTGCTGCCCTTTCTTTTTGGCAACAAGGAATAACCGAATTTTCGGATTTCCAGGTTGTCGCAATTCTTCCTCAGCCCGATCAACTCCAACAGCAGGCTTCTTATAACCCTTATGTAACTGCATCGTATACTCCATATTAGACTGCCCCGAACATAGCCAAACTTCACCCACAACAACATTTTTCAGCAAAATGGTATTATCTCCCTTTACTTCCATAGTAAATGCATCAAAACTTGCTTTTTGAGCAGTAAAGGTAACACTCCATGCTCCTTTTTGATCGGCCACTGTTTTCCTTATCAAACCTTTCAATCTGACTTCAATCTTCTCTTGAGGATCCGCATGCCCCCATACCACCACTGGTTTTCCTTGCTGAAGGACCATATTCGACCCAAAAACATGTGGTAATGTGACTTTAGCTTGTGTGCTGAACGCAATACCTGCCAAAATAAAGGAAAAGAGGATTTTCTTCATGCTATTTTTATTGAATTGTCTATTCTTAAAACCAAGAGGAACGTTCAATCAGCGGCTTGGCATAGAAAAACCGTCATGACTATCCCTTAAATAATATTTATCTATGTCTGCATATATTCGGATTCAGTGCCGAACTCATGCAATGAAATTAAGCATCTATTTATCGATATGCAACCTGTACTTCACTGTTTCACCCTATAGCATAATACGATAGCCTGTCAATAATTAACAAGGCTATCAGTTTGCTTTTAACAGATTTGATAAAACCGTTTGATTTATCGTAAAAGCAGTTCCATGACGTACTCCCTTCGGAAAGCTCACCCGATCGGAGACATCTTCCCAGTTGATGCCGTCTTTGCTTCGTACAGCTCCATATTTGTGGTCGCGGTATTTATCAAAATATACATAGATATACTCCCCAACCTGCAGCGGAGCAGGCCCCTCCGCCCAATAATTTCCTGTAATCGGCTTAGAGACAGTCGTCGGAAATCCTTTCGCTAAACGCTTTGTTGTTGTGATCCGAATATTTTTCTCAGGTGGGTTAGAATTTTCATTTTTCAACACCATCATGTATTCCTTATTGCCTTTTTGTATAATAGCCGCATCGATGACACTAAATTCGGGATCAAAATATAACTTGGTTTTTGAAAAACGTTTAAAATCCTTTGTCGTGACGTTATACATCCGATGGTTTAAGCCTTTCTCACTGTCGCTGGTCTGTACCTCTTTATGTCGACCAGGGATCGTCGTGGCCCAAATGATATAATATTCCTTCGTCGCCTTGTCGTAAAAAAGCTCTGGAGCCCATGCATTTTTCGCATCAGGTTCATCTACCATGACTGGAATTTCTTTTTGTTCGGTCCAATGTACAAGATCTTTGGAAGAAGAATATCCGATAATTTTATCCCACCAACCCGTTGTCCATACAAGGTGAAAGGTGCCATCAGGGCCTTGGCAAATACTGGGATCACGCATCAGCCTATCTTTTCCCACCGTTGGTATTAAGAAAGGTTTTCCCTGATTCAAGGGTTCCCATTTCAGACCATCCAAACTATAAGCAAGATGCAGTCCGTCAGCACCATTACCTATAAAATAAGAGAAAAGGTAGACAGAAGATTGTGCCTTAACGAGGCAAGTTAAAATAACGAGGAGCGTGACTAGAAATTGTTTTTTCATTTTTATAATCTTATGAATAAGTCTATAACGAGTTTCCATTATAGAGCAGGAAACGAATACTTTAATCCAAATATAGTGTTACTTCATCGACCACTACGCCCTCATCAAGCGCTTTGATACGCAATATGTCCTGTTGCAATGAAGCTATCTTAAATTTAATCGTTCGAATGGCCTGGTTGCGCAAGACATTCTCTTTCCACTCCTCACTTCGTCCAATTGTTTTATAAGAAATGGCAGGCGAACGCTGTTGCCCCAAAGAAACTTCAAAACGCAAATCATCTGAAGAGACCGGGTGTGTAGGCAGTAAGTGGATGACAACGGTAACAGAATCGCCCTTGAGCCCTTTGAGCGGATAACTGGCTTCTACATCCAATGGGATAGCTCCGGCCTGCCCTTCATACCCCAAACCTTCATATCCTATTGAGCCTTTTAGATCTCTACCAGGAATCCGCTTGACGGGCTGATCATTATTGGCCAGTGGAGCAACAGCTTTCTCTTCTATAATCTTATCGAAAACGGCAAGGTTTCTGGGTTTATAATCCATTATCCCCTTCCACTTTCCTTTATTCAAGGCATTGTATTGCGCAGTTAAGGAAACGATTTTATCATATGCATCGTGGCTTTTTTGCCATTCAGCTTTGCCATGACGTGCCAACTGCGCATAAAGGTGCTTTTCATTCATCTTTGCCGCTGCAACAACCGGATACAGCACTAATTCAAAATATGCATCCTTGCGATCCAACGGGACTGAAGCCTCAATTGCGGTGGCTGCATCTTGAATATGTTTATACTGCACCAATCGCTTTTTAATCTGCTGTTCGGACCAAGGTAGGTCTTTCACAATTTTATAGGCTGGATCTTTTTCTTCCGTACGTGTATTTCCCATAAACTCAGGTTTTCGAATATGAGCCAACCGATAATGTTCCTGCATAATCGGCACGATCTTCTTCGCCAAACGATGTCCAAATTCCCGTTGCAAAAATTGATTCAGATGCTGGTAGATGCCTATTTTTTTTACCCGGTCCATATCCCAGGCCATGTCCATCAGGAGTTCAATCTGATATTCAGCAGGCTTAATATCCCCAACATTGACAATCCACATTTTTTTAACATCATGTTGATAAGCTGTATTAAGCTGCTGGTAAATCAGCGCCGGACTCATGGTCGACAACCAAAGATAATCATGTGGTCGTCCCCAATAGGAAACATGATAATACAGTCCATTACCACCCGATCTTTTTCTTTCTATCGGATTTGGGAAGTGGGTGATATAACCATAATTATCGTCACACCACATCAGTGTTGTATAGTCAGGAAGATCCATACCGGCCCTATACACGTCCAATACCTCTTTATAAGGTATAACAACCTGAGGAATCTGCGCGGGGTCTGCATTGACATATTTTTTCAACAGATCCGTTTGATCTTTAATGACCTTATTGATCGCATCTTTATAAGCTGCAGTTGTTTTGACGCCTTCCATTGCTCCATCGTGTTTCCCACGCATACCCAGTGTAAATATGTTATGGGATTGCCCCAGTGTTTTGAGTCGATTGGACCAATAATCAACAATCTCATTTTTATTTGTCAAATAATTATAGGGCCCCCGACCTACGATATCCCATTCCGTCGCACTGTTTCGAGCGAGGGGTTCACAATGAGATGAGCCGATATATATTCCATATTTTTCGGCCATTTCGCGATTTCCCTGGACAAAATAGAAAGGAACAGTTACTTCATGCATTGCTGGCCAAATTGAATTAGCCCGCAGCCTTAATAACAGCTCAAAAATACGTGCATAGGTCTTAGGCCCTATCGTCGCCATTTTTTTTGTTTTGGCTGGATCAATTCCTGCATCTAACTTTGCTTCGGGTTCATAGGTTTTGCTGCTCCAAGGTGTCAATCCCCAGTCCTCATCATTTAAAAAAATCCCCCGGAATTGCACTTTAGGAAATTGCTTGTCTTCAAAATCGACGGGCAGAGAAATTGTTGATTTTTTAAGAGGAACCACATCTGCCCACCAACTCCATGGAGAAACGCCCAATTTTCTAGAAATTTCCATCACTCCATATGCCGTACCTCTAGCATCAGATCCTATCACTAAAAGTGTCGGCACTTTTTCTATCGGAATCACCTTCAAACAAAACATTTCCCATTGACCTTCCATTTCAGGAAGACGGATATGATAATCTTTTATCAATTTGCCAATTATTGGATCATGCAATTCTCCAACGATAATCGCCCCAGGATCAGCATTGTCGATTCGTTTAAATGCAGATTGACCAACTTGTTGTGCATCTGCATCCAAAAGTTCCAAAGCGGTTTCAATGATAGGATTTCTTCCACCATAATAAACATCCGCAGCCCGATTATTTTTGATCAGACTGAAGCCTGAGCCGGCAAACAAGGGCCCAATTGTCAAACAGAGGTTTATAAAAACTAAAATAGAACTCTTCTGCAAAGCTGGATATATCATATGAATTGAATGAGGCTATTTTGCACCCGACTGAATTCGGATCACAGTTAACGAATAAGGCGGTAATTGTTGGTTTTTAAGCTTGCCAACGGACACGGTCTTTTCTTCGGGTTTTGCCGTTTTACTGTCCAATTTCCCTGTCAACTGAGCGACAAGAGCTGTATCACCCTTCAAATGGAGTTGATCCAATTCCAATTGTATATTGACCGCAACTGGCAAAATATTAACCAGTTTTACAATGAGCGATTGATCTTTAGGATCTTTAACAATAGAAAATGCCATACGCCTATGTACCTCAACGTCAGCATTGGCATAAACTGCTTCTACTGGAATATATTCGGTTCCGTTATTACGCCCAAATAATTGCTGTACATAATAGGATGGTGTTAAATTTATATCGGTATTGGAGAAATAAATAAGATCGGGGCGCCATTGCGTATAGCCATCTTTGGCTAACAATGGCGCATAAGAAGCCATCTTAACAACGTCACCATTTCTTTCCAATGCCGTGAGATATGCCGCTTCAGCCAATGCAACTTCCAAGGTACTCGCCCGTCCATGAATATGGGCAGCGTATTCGCCCAAATACACCTGTGATTTGCTGCGATCATATTTATCATAGAAGTCTTGATTATGAATAAACCAGCCCGGTGTCTGATAATAGTGTTCATCCATAATGGGTACATTCAATTTATCGGCAATTTTCCAACCTTCTACATAGTCTGTTCCCTCAAAAAATGGCCCTGCCGTTCCAATGACCTGTATTTCGGGATATTTTGCACTTATAGCGTTATAGATCATGGTAAAACGCTCCTCAAAAACATTCGATATTAAATCTTCGTTACCAACACCAATGTATTTTAGATGAAATGGCTCGGGGTGCCCCGCGGCAGCTCGTACCTTTCCCCAGGTACTATTTTTATCGCCATTGGCCCATTCAATCAGATTCAGTACTTCCTGGATATAGTCATCCATATCTTCCATTGGGATACCACATTGTTGTCCACCCAATGGATGATCATGAGCACCCGAATTTTGGCAGGGTACACCGGCCGCCACTACTGGAACAGCATAGGCACCCATGTCTTCACAAAATTGAAAATACTCGTAATACCCCAAGCCCACGGTTTGATGATATCCCCACATGTTACGCTGTGGCATACGGCTTTCCAACGGTCCTACAGTATTAGACCAATTGTAGATATTTTCAATTCCATCCCCATGTGCTAAACAGCCACCCGGAAAACGGACAAAACGGGGATTCAATGCAGCTATAGCCTCGGCCAGATCCTTCCGTAATCCATTTTTTCGTCCTTTAAATGTATGCTGAGGGAATAAAGAAATCAGATCCAGATCCAATTGTTGTCGGTCTGTAAATACAAATTCCAATACGGCATCCTTACAAGTGGCATTAGATGTCAATACCAATTGATATTTTTTCCAGTTTTTACCGTCAACAATTACGGATTTCTCATCGAGGATTTTTCCGTCTTTTGTACTTATCCGGATCTTTAGTTTAGGTACTTTACCAACAGTGCCCCTTCCGAAAAACGAAAGATCATAGCGTTCGTTCTTATTCAAGGCAATGCCATCGTAGCCTATATTTCTGAGGATGCCTTCACCCTGCAATCTCGCATAATGTTTATTATTAGGATGAATTGGATTGATGCTGTCAATATGAAATTGTCCCGAGCCATCCATACGCCAAGCAGTTTTCGCGTTCCAATTTTTATCACGGCCTTGTTTATCGCTCAATTTATATTCAAAGTCTCTATTTTGAATCAATTCTGCATAAAGACCTCCGTCTGCGGCATAATTAATATCTTCAAAAAAAACACCCACCAACATATCACTGATGGACTTGGTTTGCCCTACCTTCGGCGTTAATTTGACATCCAATGGCTTTAGGCCAGGGAAGCGGGCGTCATCGTCAACGCTTCGTTCGGACCATTGTTTTTGCTTAAGCAGCGCGAGATCATAATGCTTGATTAATTCTTTGATAACAGACCATGAAACTTTCAACTTGGTTCCACGTAAACTTTCGCCATTTATGGAGATATTATCACGAGTCAATAAACTGTTTTTTACAAAAGATACCACTGATTTATCCAAATCATTTAAAGCAACAAAATAATCTTGTCTGCCCCAATTGAAAAAATCGGATGTAAAAGTATATGCATAAGGACCGTCACTTTCAGGACTTAATTGCCACGCACAGGACCAGCCGCCTCCAGTTCGAGGAAACAATACAGGATTTATCATCCGTTTTTCTGACCCCCAGCGGCCATAATCTGATTTTACAAAGGCAAGTTCTGTTCCTATAGAGTTCCATTGCTTACCATCCAAACTCCAGGCATATAATAACCCTTCCCTTCCAGCATTCTTTTCTTTTGCATAAGCAAAGAAATAAGCCGAATCCGGTTCTGAGCTCCTGCAGCTATAAGCATATACAGGTGTATTGAAAATCCAAGATAGACAAAAAAAGCAAATCGCTTTTGTAAGAAATAAATAGCAGACTCTAAATTTTAAAGAAACTCGTTCCATTGGTTATAATTAATCAGAAATACCTATAAATGTAAAAATTACATTTATAAAACGCAAATGGCATTATCAAAAGATTGCACTGTCATTGACATGTTACGATTACATACTCGTCTCACGATAAACACACGATTTGAATGAGCTGTTGATAGAGCCCAGTAAGTATCGATTACCGCTAACGAGCAATATCTCCACACAATGATATTAAAGAGTTTCGAATTCACTATCCTGCTGTCTCATGGTCAACATCAAAGAAAAAGGCCTGCACAAAGCAGACCTTTAACCATTAAATCAATAATCCAAACGTATATCAGGTTTACCGCAATTTAAAAGGTAAATACCAATTGTTCATATCCATTAACTTGCTACGTACTGCTCCAGCTTTCGGGTTATTTGCTTTCAGCAATTTCTCATAGACTTTATCGGCTAGGAAAGCGGGGTCATGACGGCGTTTTGCTATACGCATCAGATCTGACCAACGTTCGCCTTCGAAGGCTAACTCAAGAGCAGATTCTTCTACGATCTTATCCTCCAGATCAGCTTGCGGTACATTAAAAGCGGTCATCATGCTTCCGTAACCACTTACTGTACCCGGACCATATTCAATGCCTGCGAATTGCCAACGCGGCATGGTAGCCCGTCCACGGATTCCCGAATTCCGATACCAAACCCCACGTACGATACTCGCATTGTCGCGTGCATCAAAATAATAGGGCGAGGATTCGGCAAAAGTGGTCCTATTCGTCCCAAATCCTTCATAAGTTATTTCGGATTCCAATTCAAAAAAATTGCCAGGTATAATACCACCGTCTTTCGTAAAAGCGCCATAATAGAAGGTACTGATTAGCCCCCAGTTTGCCAATGCATAGGCCAAACGGCCCTGACCATCTCGATTGGCGGCCTCTGCAAAGCGAAGATGCGCCCCTGCGGCTCGATTGATATTCCAACGACCGCCTTTATTTAACAAGCTCAATAAATCCCCTGAATTATCCGTAAATTTTGTAATCACAGGATCACCATTTGCAGCAACTTCATAAGATAGCTTACTCCGGGGATCCCAGGGAATACCCGCATTATTGGTCTGTGAATTCCATAAATCAATCACCTTTTGAGAGGGCTTAAGTGCATAGTTACCTGACTTAGAAAATAGATCTATAAAAGGATTTCCAGGAGCAAAAGAGTTATGGTATGGAATAGACCAGTTCCATTCGGAATTCCATTCCCGTACCGTGTTCGATAGCGCAAACATACTTCGCCACCCTGCTGTTAAAGAATTTACCAAAGATGACCCCTCCTGGGCTCTTGCAAAACTCACATTAAAGTAGCTCCAGCCAATACGGTTGAAATTGAACAGATAATTAATATCACTATTATTGTCTTCGGCAGACAGCAATCCCTTATAACTCTTTGCCGCTTCATAGTAATTTCCTTTCCAAAGATAAAGTTCGCCCAGGACATGAGCCTTGCTGATAAACACCTTCTGTGTGCTCGCGCCATCTGTCGTAAAAACCAATGTGCTACCTGTTGGGTAGGCATACGGATCCTGATAAGGCAGGTCTTTTGTGTCACTAATGAGAGAATCAACCAAATTATCGAAAGTTGTTTTCGGATAGTTCTCCAAACTTTTAATCTCGTCAACACTTTCAATGGTATTTTTCACATAGGGGACATTTCCAAAGTGAATCCCTAATTGTAAATACAACCATGCACGTAGCATAGCGAGGTCAGAATAACGCTGATTGAATTCGGTATTGCTCAGCTTCCCCTGCCGCTCCATCACCTTGAAGTTCTTCAAGGCATCATTACAATTGAAGATAATTTTATAAAAAGCAGATGGATCTGCATAAGGATTATCTTCTGCTACTTCATGATTGGAAACTTGCTGCAAATAGGGATTTGCATTTTGTGTGACGTCCATGAGATCGGCCCTTAATTCGTTCAGGACAATATAACGTTCACCTAGCCCAGCTACTTGTCCATAAATCCCAAGCACTACCGCATCAGCATCGGCAAGCGTATTGTACATTTTTGAACTGTCCAATTTATCCTCGGGCGAGAAATCCAACGCTTTCTTACAAGATGTAAAAGAGAGGCTACAGGCCAATAAGGCCCAGAGTGAATATTTCGAATATTTTCTGTATGTGATAAACATAGTATATTAAATTTTTATAAACCGATCCTCAATCCCAGCTGCACAGAGCGAACAATGGGTTCCAACGTCACATCAATCCCCTGATGAAAAACATCAGCAGACTGTGCAAATTCAGGATCATAACCTAAATACTTACTAAAAGTCAACACGTTATTGGCAGTACCATATAGACGGACATATTTGATGATACGTTTATTTACTGGAATACCGTACTCAACGGAAAGCTGACGAAGCCGAACATATGAACCATCTTCTATCCAGCGATTTGAAAATCGACTATTTCCCATTGGATCGTTGAGTGCAACGCGAGGCACATCAGTTTCCTGGCCTTCCGCCCGCCATCTATTTTGTAATAGTTCTGTCTGGTTATAAAATGTACTTCCCAACTCTAGTTGTGCCCGTGTATAGTTATAAATGTCATTGCCTACGCTGAATGTCACCAATGCACCGAATTTCCAATTTTTATAGGTCAGGCTGTTATTCAATCCGCCCACTAAATCTGGATTGGGATCACCTATGATCATTCGATCACGATCATCAATGATCTTGTCGCCGTTACGGTCTGTAAACTTCCCATCTCCTGCCTGAAAAGGTATTTTATGACCTGTTGCATCTAAAATTGCTAGTCCAGAAGTGGCGGCTTCGGCACTGGTACGATAGACACCGTTGAACTGGTACCCATAAAAGGCATTGGGTGCGCCACCTTTCTCGCTCACAAAAGTTCCACCGGCATATTGTGTATAGGATGTTTCGGGAAGATCAGTGATCGTGCTTTTATAGTGACTTAGTGTCAATGAGGCATCCCATTTGACCGGACCGGTCAGAATACGTCCAAACAAGGAGAAGTCAATACCGCGTGTACGCATTGAACCATTATTATAGAGGTAGTAACTAATTCCCGAAACAGTATTCCCCGAATTATAAGCCAGCATATCACTTGTCCTATTTTGATAGATATCAACGCCTAAATTGATGCGTTCATTCAACAACGAAAGATCTGTCCCAACGTTTATTTTTTCTACTTTCTCCCATTTTAGATAAGGATTGGCAACACCATCGCGCACAAGTCCCTGGACACCTAAGAAGTTCTGGGAGATATAATTCTGCCGCGCATCATAATTTCCAATATCATCATTGCCTGTAATTCCATAACTCGCCCGAAGTTTCCATAATGAGATCGTACTATTTCCTTTTAAAAAATCCTCATTGGACAATAACCATGCAGCTCCAACTGCCGGGAATACGGCATATACCTTATCTGCAAGCTTTAAGCCTCCTTTTGCTTTTTCTCCAAAACGGGAAGATCCATCCATCGATATGGATGCATTTAAGATATAAGTATTCTTCCAGCTAAAATTACCCATAGCATAGGCCGTCATATTTGCCCATTTACCGATATGCCCTCCATAAACCCGAGATGCCGGTGTTGAGTTACCAATACTGACCAGCTGATCGGTCGCCGAATTATAGCCTAGTGCATAATCTTGTTCCGAATCATGCTTGTGGTACCGGACTCCACCAATAGCTTCCACTCGGCCCTGAGTTCCTAGATCCTGATTATATTGCAGGCGCAAATCATTTGAAATCGAATAATAACGTGCCACCTGCGTACCGAGACGACTATAAACTTCCATATTATTTACCGTGTCCTTTGCGACTCCTTTTTTAGGAATAAAGAAATCCTCTTGCGCTTTATCATAGGTTACGGTAGACAGGTTACTTAACTTAAAATTTGTATTGAATGCATAGTTGAACACCAAAGAACCTAAAAACCGATAGGCCTTTTTATTATTAATCCCATTTTGTGTGATTTGCATCGGATTGGAATAGCCGAAATAATCAGCTTCAGCATAATTCGGTGAAATGCTGCCGTCTGGAGCAATATCATGCGTATTTAAAAATGGAGACTTAATCAGCGAAAGAAACAAAGGGTTGGTCTTTGGTGATAAGCCCTGATCCTTCAAGCTTTGCTGTCCATAACCCATGGAGATATTGGTCTGAGCAGTTAATTTTTTGGTCAGGTTCATGTCGCCGTTAAAACGTGCCGTATAGCGATTTTGCTTCGTGTTATCCAAAACCCCCTGTTCATTGTTATAACCTACCGACAAGGCATACCGTGCTATATTATCTCCCCCTGTAACCCGAAGAAAATAATTCTGGTCGACCGTATTATTAAGCACATCTTTCTGCCAATCCGTTTCATTATGATATTTCGCATATTCTTCGAATTTTGAATTATCATTATTGAAAGGCATATTCGCAATTTCCTCACCACTGTACGTACTCGTTGCTAACAAATCATTCAAATAACTTCGGTAAGCATAAGACTTCATGACGGGAATACGTTGCGGACGGAAATTATATCCTGTTGTTGCCTGCAAATCGATCTGTGTAGCCAACTCTTTTGAATGGTTTGTATTAATGACCACGACTCCATTGGAGGATTTGGCTCCATAAATATTAGCAGATACAGCATCTTTCAATACCGTAATATCTTGAATGTCGCGCACATCAATATGCTGCAATGCATTATTGAGATGTCCTGTCGTTATAGAAGGACTCAAATGCTCCGCATTATACACAATACCGTCTACAATATATAAGGGCTGATTATTGGAATACAGCGATTGCAAGCCGCGAATATTGAGATTTCCGCCAATAGAAGGTGTTCCTGAATGGCGGGTTACTTGTACTCCGGCTAGCTTGCCCTGTAGATAGCTAACGACCGTCTCAGAATTCTGTTCCCAGGCATTGAGTTCCAATTTATCGACTGCGCCAGTATTGTTTAAAACTCCATTATCACCAAATACTGTCTCTGTTTTTTTATAGAAAGAACGATACCCGTCAGGGTACAGGACCACTTTCATTGATTTATCCAGCAGTACTGGTACCTGCTTAGCTATATATCCATCCAAAGAAACTTCAACAATTGCATTGGAAACCGGTAGCTCCAAGCGGAAATTTCCTTTACTATCCGTCAATTTTGCAACGTTACTGCCGTAAGTTATACGAGCACCTGCGATGGGTTTATTGGTTTGGCTGTCATAGACAGTACCTTTAACCGAATAAGCAGAAGTAACTTGTCCTTGTTTTTGTATATTACGGGCGACAGTATCTTGTTGCGCCCAACTGCTGTGCGCTCCCAAAGTGGAAATAAACAAGATAATACCCAATTTATAATTTATGTTGATCGAACTCATTTCGTTTTGCTTAGTTATTGAATAATCGGGACGAATCGGAGATATTCTAAAATAATAGGACCAGTACCATTGCTCATAACAAGCAAAGGCAGATTCCCATATTGGTCTTGCGTCACCTCACCTAAATAAACTTCTCCGTGATTGAGCGGCTGTACATCAAATATCATTCGCGTATCGTTTGCACCCAAGTTATTGACGACTGAACGTTTGTATAAATCCACCTCATTCACCGAGATAAGTTTCGGATCAAAAAAGTAGACATATTGGATAAACGCTGCTGTTTGCGGATCACCAGCCAATCCCATAATTGCTCGTCCGTATACTTTATATTTAGCGACGTTCATACCTGTAGCGCGATACTTTACATAAAAGGAAGTAACTTTATGATCATATACTTCAATGTCATTGTATAAATTTCCTTCATTATCTCGCTTTTCCCTGAAAAAGGTATTTGATCGCTTATCCGTTTGCTTGTAACCGATGGGCCTTGCCCCCAATACCTTGATTTCCTTGATCTGATCCGCTAGTGCAAACTCAAGTCGCTTCACACGATAAACAACTCCATTACTGGCCTTTGTCCGCGAGATAATATTTGTGGGGTCAAGACTAAATTTTGTTCCCGCTATTGAAATCAGATTATTTGTAAGTTGATCCGTTGCCAATTCCCCCTCTACAATAAAATCGCGCAACAAAGCCTTTTTAGCAAAAAACGTAGTCGTACTGTCGGGACGGAGCGTATTCCCTTCCTCATAGGCTGTCGCATAGAAAGGTCTTAACTTAGCATACTCGGTCTCAAAATTTTCGTCGTCTACGACGAAATAGGTATGTTTCTTATTTTCAGTCGTCATATTGCGACGTACTTCCGTATACCATACCGGACTATACCTGTAATATATAATATCACCCTCTGTGGACACTGTATCAAAGGAATTTACAGCCTCAATTTGCTTGGTGTCGGCAAAAAAGGTGCGTACTAGATTAAATATATTCTGAAGAGGCTTTAGGGGACGACCTACCACATGGTACAGTCCATTGCTCGCCACCAGATTCCCCTGAAGAGGTTCAACACCGTCAAATGCGCCATGCGTAAACTCCACATATTTATTGCGAAAGTTTAATGCCTTTACGGTATCAGCTCCTGAATTCACATTATAGACCGAATTGATAATATGGTAGCCTACAAAACTCTTGATCACCGCAGTATCGGAAAAATTATATTGTTCCTGTACAGCAGCAATGGCATCATTAGTTGGTACAATCAAGGTATAATTTTTCGATGCTTTCAACGATTCACCATAGCCCGATTTATTGAGTAGGTCCATAAAAGTTGAAAACTCAGCATGCTCGGAAATAATGGTGTACAAGTTTTTTTGAGCATCGGCATCACCTCCTCCAAAATGATCCTCCCAATTTTTGGAACAAGCAGACAATAAACACATGCCCAATACGACTAGGTAAATTTTATAAATTATAGCTTTCATAATTGTGTATCCTGTTATTTTGGTCTATAAAAAAGTTCACCTGAAATCTGATGAAATCTAGGGTAGTTCTGCTCAAGATCATCTGCGGGGATAAATTGGATCATATCCAGATAGACGGTATTGCTACCACACTTCTTATCTTTGATCGCTTCAAAACGGATGACATGTCGATCAGTCGTCTCGACATTGATAATACCGGCCAAACGGCCAACATTCAATGGCGCTTCACTACCCGATTTTGCCTTGAGTCCACCGGTAATATTATTTGCATTGTAATCGCCTACTGTTGCCATGTAACGTTTGTAACCCTGTGCCAGCATCAGATTATCCGCATTTGCATTCGCGAGGTCGCTAACGCCCGAAGCGGTCAGACTTTGATTCAATATGATCGTATTGGGCAGGATTTGTTCATCCCCTTTTCCAGGATTAAACGTCGCCTGAATCTCTGGGGCATCGCCATGCTGGGCATAACAGATCCAGACTTTATACCGTCCTTTTACGAGATATGGCGTCTTAAATTCAATCCATTTTGCCCGCGCACTATTGTTCGCGCAAAGCGACAGACTTAAGAGGTCTCCATTTGCATAAGGGCGCTTCGTTTCTAAGGCTTTATAATAGTAATATCCGTTCGTACCAATGGTCGAAACCGTCAAACTATTAAAGGCAAAAGAATTGGCAATGGTCGCACCATTTGCCACCAATGCCTTGGAACTATTAAAATAGGCGCTTCCCAGTGCATTGACTAATTCGGGAGAGGTCGCTATATCAAAATACACGGGCACCTGCTGGCGGACCTTAATCTTAAATGGCTGTTTCGCTTCATGCAGCACACCATTGGACGCCAATACATCGCTTTGTGATCTGTTGATTTCAGCACCCGCTTCATGAACCCCATTAAACACGTCATCATTCAATAAGATCTGCGCACCTAATAATTTGGTTGAAATAATCTCTTTTGGAGCCAAAGTATAGATCGTATTTGCGGCAACGATGTCTTCCAAGAATTTGATATCGTTACTTAAATGGTAGGCCATATATAACCACAAACTATCCTTATGGCTTTTTACATCACCAGTCTGTGAATAGGCTGCTTTCATATCCGCATAACTTTTGATTCCCTGTAGCTGCAAAACGGAGTCTGACTCAACAATAGCGGTCTGAAAACGTTTAGCATCCGCCACAGCTACACCGCGTTGATAATATAAAGTATCATAAAACCCAGTCTCTTTTAAAGCCTCGGCAAAAATGGAATAACGAGGATTATTGCCTATCAATTCAGCAAGACTATGTGCTGGTGGAACTAATACTTTATTTATGGAGTGAATAATGCCGTTACCACAGCTAATATTGGATCTAATAATTTTTGCCGATTTATTAATTCGGTAAATCCCATTTTGCACATCTGTGTATAAATATTCACCTAATAAGCTCGCTGTTTTGATTTTCCCATCTGTAAAACGTGTGCTGCCTACCGTATCTCTCACCACGTGATATTTGACAAAATCCAATAGCTGCGCATCTGTAAAATCATTCAATCCTGTTTTTCCATTATCTTCGATCCAGGCATTAATACTCTCATTATTGGGAGCAAACAATGTGTAGGTACCATAAGCACCTAGATAGCCCGCCGTTTTCGAGCGGTATAAGATTTCGGTCAATAAGGAATAATCAGTTTCATGTGCTTCCAAATAACCTGTAATATTCATTTCATCTGAAGTTGAAATTCGATATTTCTCTTTTTGACAGGAAAATATAAGCGCAACGGATAGGACAAACCATGTCCCTATCAGCCAATATTGTTTTCTAAAATTTCTTTTCATAACGATCTATTTTAGGTAAAATGGGTTTTGCTTCAACTGTTTGTCTTTGAAGAGTTCCGTTTCCAAAATGGGAAGATAATGGCTGTCCACATCGCGCACTTTATTAATTGCCGATTGGCGTACATTAGCGTCTACAACTTTCGTTACAAGATCTACTAGCACATTGATGTTCGCATAATTATCTTTCCTTGCCAAGCGCAAAAGGTCAAACCAACGTTTACCTTCAAAAGTAAGTTCACGTGCACGCTCAGCGAAGACGAATAGGATGATTCCTTCTAAATCTGTCGCTTCAATATTCGGATCCGTAGCTCTTATGGCTTTACGCTTGGTTCGCAAATCCTCCAGAAGTGCCAATGCTTCCGTCCCTCGCCCGAGCTCTGCCAGAGCTTCAGCACGCATCAACATGACGTCAGATATGCGGTAGAGCTGAAAATTGTAGTAGTCGGGTGATTCCGTACCGTATTTTCTCAGATCTCCCGACATACCATACAGGATTCCTTCTCCACGACTATCGAATAAATCTATATCTGTCCCTTCGTTGGAGGGAAAAATCTCATTATTCAAGATATCCACATTGGCTGTGAATGGTCTACGTGCAGTCACGCCAATATTATAAATCGGATTTTCACTGGAGTTTTTATGGCTCAACTCCCAAATCGTTTCCATCGTGCCACCATCAAAAATTTCGGGTAGTGCTGCGCCAATTAAACTATATCGTCCAGTTTCTAAAATTTTTGTGGTCTGCTCTTCCACTTTATCGTATTGTTCCAGCCATAGATATACATCGGCCAACATCGCCCGTACCGCGGGTCTTGTCACCCGACCGGTATTTGTCGCATTGTAACCCGAAGTATTGACATGGTATTCGGGTATCCAATCCAAAGCCTGCAAGAGATCTTTCTCGATTTGCTTGAGCACTTCATCGCCATTGGACTGCCCTACAGAAACAATATCGGTGTCTTTGGAGGTGCCTTTTAATTTTAAAGGGATATCCCGAAAAGTGCGAACTAAATAGAAATACAAAAAGCTGCGGACAGCTAAAGCTTCCCCCAAATCTGTATTGTATTCGGCCTCTGTAAAGGTAGGATCGGCCTGCTTTGCCTGACCTGCATAATCAATCAGCAGATTACAATTATTTATCGCGGTATAAATAGCACTCCAGTCCGCAATTACATTTGTGCTTAAAATATTGTAATTTTTTACCAGGCGATTGTCGTCTGTCGCATAACTTGTCAACCCAACTAGATCGGCCCTAAGTTCGCCCCACGTGAACAATTGCTGTTCAACAGGTCCTGAATTAAGGGAAGAATAGATACCGATTAAGGCGGCATGGACATCCTCCTTTGTTTTCCAAAATTCTGCACGGGTTATTCCATCCTGCGGCTGTAAATCCAGCCATTTATTACAAGAATTGAGTAAAATGCTTCCCGCAGCAACTAAACTCCATAAAATTGTTCTTTTCATAACCTTGTTTTAAAAACGTGCTGTAATACCTAGTGTAACTGTTTTTAATGGCGGTGTCATTGAATTATCCATTAACACCGTAAATGCATCCTTTAACTTTACGGCAACATCAGGGTCTTGACCGGTATACTTCGTCAGCGTAAATATGTTTTCTACGGTCAAATAAGCGCCAAGCCCCTCGATGTGAAACCGCTGCAAGAACTCTTTCGCAAAGTCATACTTTAAGGTGACTGTACGCAAACGTAAAAAAGAAGCGTCCTCGACATAGCGGCTGGATCCCAAAGAATTATATCCGGTTCCAAACAATGCACGCGGGATATCTGTAATGTCACCATCCTTACGCCATCTGCGCAACACGGCCGTGCTTTGATTGTTATACCCAAGCATATCAGTTGTATTCATTTTGGTTCCATTAATAATTTGAGATCCTTGTCTGTAGTTAAAGAAGGCGCTTAATTTCAAACGTTTATTATATCCCACATTAAATCCAAACCCACCCGTAAGCTTCGGATTACTATTGCCCAAATACACAATATCCTTTTGATCAATCACACCGTCGTGGTTGATATCTTCATACATCGCATCGCCCGCCTGGAATACATAATCTACCGTAGGATAATTAAAACGCATATAAATCGTCTCGCCGTCTGGGCTCACGATGGCATTTCCCTGTGCATCTTTTGCTATGGTAGCTTCCTGATCTTTGTAAACGCCCAAATAGCGAAATCCATAGAAAGATCCATACGGATTATTTTCCTGGAAATAGGTAAAGAATGTTTTATTCTTTAATGATGATCTAGCATTTTCGCGCGGATAAAGCGGTGATATCTCGCGGATCACATTTTGATTGTGTGCAATATTGAACGTAAAACTGACATCCCATTTTTTATTACGAATGGGCACCACGGTAAAATTTGCTTCCCAGCCGTCATTATCCATTGTACCAACATTCATAGCCAGTCCACTATATCCAGTATAGGTCGGAATCTGAATATTGTCCATCATCAAATCCGTTGTTCTATTTTTATAAATCTCTCCACCAAACATCAAACGGTAGTCGAACATCTCTACATCCATACCCAAATTCTGCTGTGTCACCGTTTCCCATTTTAAGTCGGACAACTCTATATTTTTTGAATAGACACCGTTTTCATCCAAATAAGCATAATCATTGGTGCTATATACATTGATATAAGTATAATCACGTCGGGGAGCATTACCACTGCGTCCCCAGCTTGCTCTTAGCTTAATATCTTTTATGGCGTTAATATCTTTCAAGAAATTTTCCCTTCCGATCTGCCAAGCGGCGGAGAAAGCAGGAAATAATCCATAACGATTATCAGGACCAAATTTTGAGTTGCCATCACCACGCAGACTTGCGGCAAAAACATACTTTTTGTTGAGCATATAATTTGCCTGGATTAAGGCTCCGATTGATCGCGATTGTGTCGTTACAGATTTAGCGTCGCCGGTCAATGTGCGCGACGCAACACTTGGATCCTGCAGATAGGATGACGCTGTATTTGTTGAACTGAGCCCTTGGATCGTATACCGATAATCTGATGTTAAAAAGGATAGATTGGCCGTCAGTTGATGATTGTCGCCCAATGCAGGGGTAAACAAAAGCCGGGTATTGGTACTCAGTGAAAATTCATCCAAATCGGAATCAGATGCTTTATTCACCGTATTTTCCGTAAAAGGCCGACCTGTTGCCAACTGAGGTAAAAAGAGTTTGGTTTTGTTGTTTCTAATATTTAACGCCAGTGTACTTACAAATCGCAAGGTATTGGGTATCAATTTATAATCCACATTAAAACGGGTTCCCAAAATATCACCCAACTGTTTACCAATCGCATTTTGAACCATAGAGAGCGGATTATATGTCCCTGGATAAAATCCTTGCGCCGAAGAAGCAGGATTAAATAGATTACCTGTTAGGTTCCCATATTCATCGTATTCCCAAATGGCCTGATTGGGCATCTTTCGATAAGCAATATCCCGTACATTAGCATGATAAAGATTATCATTGTCGACGTGGGTATATGAAACGTCCGACTGAAAGCCGATGCGCTCAGAAACTACATAATCTAGATTGATACGAGCAGATAGGCGATTTAGCCCTGTTCCAATAGTTGTTCCTTCTTGATTAAAATAACCTATTGAGGCCAGATAGCGTGCTTTTTCACCGCCACCACGTACCTGGAGATTATGATCTTGAAAATACCCCAACTGTGTAATGGCATCTACCCAGTTGGAATTGTTACTATAGTTGTGATATATATAGGTATTATTCGGGTCGTACTGGAACTGCTGCGCATTGTCTGTCGTTGAAAAGACCCTACCCGCATTATAGAATTCTTCAGACAACAAGGTCGAGTACTGATCGCCATTCAATAGTGGAATAGATTCAGGTTGCTTTGAAATAGATCCTTTGAAAGTGTACCCCAACGTGGGAGCACTAACAGTTCCGCGTTTCGTTGTGATAACCAACACCCCATTTGCTCCACGCGATCCCCAAACAGCAGTTGCAGCAGCATCTTTCAATACCGAGATATCCTGAATATCAGATGGCGCAATATTTAAAAGCTGCCCATACGCATTATCATCAGAAGTTGCAAAGTTGAAATCGTCCGGAATGGTAATATCATAAGGCATTCCGTCAACTACAATAAGCGGGTCAGTTGCTCCATTTAGAGACGATGTACCACGAATCCGGATCTGCATTCCAGCCCCCGGATCGCCTGATACCGTCGTGATATCAACTCCTGGCAACCTTCCCTGCAACGCTTGATCGACAGACACTGATTGCATTTCGGACAGCTCATCCATGCTAATCGTTGAGATCGCTGCTGTATTGCGTTCTTTCGAAATCCCCATACCCGTACCGTCATTGATAGGTTTTGACTTTGAGATAACAACCTCATCAATCACATTATTTGTCGATTCAATCTGTACATTGATTGTTTTTCTATCCCCTACAGCAATCGCACCCGAAGATTTATAACCCGTGTAGGAGACCGCTAGTTTCAAGCCTTGCATTCGAGCTCTAAGACTATAGTTCCCCTCAACATCTGTAGTCGTTCCGACAATTGTGCGGTTGTCATTATCTTTTAAGACAACTGTTGCTCCGGCGATGGGTTGTTTTGTTCCCTTTTCTGTTACCTTTCCAGTGAGCAAAGCCGCATTATTTTGCGCGTAAACTCCTCCTCCCCAGAAAGTCATCCATACGATGCACCCTATTAAAATCAAATAGTTTATCTGTTTCATCATGTTTTCGGTTAGATTACAGGCCATGCTTTAAATATCCTTTGAGAGAATGTATCAATACGCGCTGTCCAAGTTGATTACTCTGCACGACATCAGCTTCAACGGTTCGGTTAAGATTATCCATCACCTGCAACTTATTAACCAGGTTGACAGCAACCTGTATTGATTGGGCATCCCCGTCTACATTTTTACAAAGCGACTGAAAGAACCCCGTCTTCTTTCCATCGATTGCAAATGAATTGCGCGCAATATGGTATTGGATAAATCGTGTTACCTTATCAATATCCGCTTGCGCCGTAGGAGCTGTAGCGGTTGGCAAATCACCGTTTGCAACTGCATTAGCGATTGCCTCATTATTAGGAATCAACAAAGTATAATTCAATCCAAGTTCTATTCCTTTGACAACTCCATCTGTAGCCGAATAAAGTGTGCTTGCAATGAGATATTTATAAAATGAATTGAATGGAGAGGAGGTCTGATCCGCTCCAATATTTTTAAGATAAAATCCAATATTGGTATTCGATGAAGTCAATCCTCCGTTAAGGTAGACCGCAACTCCATTTAATGGCCCCGAAAGGTTATTTCCAATGCTGATTGAATCAATACGGATTTGCTGTGTTTCCGTTGGTCCATCCAAAGTTCCGCTAGAAGACATTTTCATCTGGTTAAACTTTACATACTCACCTGCATAGCTTTCCAATATTCCCTTTCCCGTTAAATCAGGCAAGGGATCGTTTCCTAATGGAATAATATGAGCCATCAGCACCTCTCGCATTTCCGGGGTGCCATTTCCGCCATTAAAACGGATCGGGTCTGAGGTATTATAGGCATCATAGTCAAAGCCCATTTCATATAACTTCTGATCCGATACAAGGATCAACATATAACGAATGGTTGGAATCTTTAAGGTCAAATTCATGCTCATGCGTTCCAATGCGCGACGCATGAAGCTATATTTAGGATCCAATAAAACATTGCCATAGACGGAGTGGAAGACATTGGCCTGTTGACACGCGTCTATACCATAAAATGCACCATTGCTCAATAATTTTGTCTCTTTGATATTGGCCTTTGTCACCTTAGGTAGTTCACCGACAAAGTTTTGCGCTTGGGAGAACTGGGATGGCCACACCTGTGTATTATACAGATGAGAATTTACAAATTCTGTTAAGACAGCAGGATTTGTATAAAAAAGATCTTTTAACGTGGTGCCTTGGGGATAATACTTCAACAATACACGTTTAGCGTAATTACTTACAGCCTCATTGGTAGGTACCGTGACCGAAAAATTATTGGTTTGGGCATCGTTGGGATCTTCCTTTGCATAATTTTCATTGTTGAGCGCCAAACCAATCCCTGCATATCCTTTAACAAATACAGAATCCTTTTCCCCGGTAAGCACCTCATTCTTCCGTGTTATCTCCGCATTATATGTATAAGAGGCAAAAAAATCCAGAATTGATTTGAATGTGGAGTAACTCGTATTATCGCGGAGGTATTGATCGATACTCTTCTCCGCAATCAAAACTTTATTCACAACATGGATATAGCCATTCTCTGCGGAGATATTGCTTCTTGCAGGATCAATTTCAGCTGATCCAACGTTCAACCCCGTATAGCTGCTGTTAGGATAAAATGACTGATAATCTATAGCACCCAAACCACGCTGGTTCATGTAAGCATCAAAAAAATAGCTAATGTGTTTATTATTGTTATCCGTAGCTGCATAAGCTACATTAGGGCCGCGATTTGTTGAGACAAACCGTCTAATCTTGCCATTCCCTAAATCCTCTTTTTCAACAAAGTCATAGTATACAGATCGACGCCGAGAAGCAAAACCTTGCTGCCAACCTTTTGCTGAAAAATAATCGTTCAGCTTTTCAAGTCGCTCACCGTCATAAATCATCGAAGAACGCACAATCTTCTCGGCCAGTTTCGCATCGATCTTTGCTACATCACTAATACCATTTTCCTTCATAAATTGATCAAAGGCCTGATCAGTGGGTGCAAATACCGTCCAAGAACCCGCAGTCCCGAGTGTATTTTTATAGCCAGACAATTCAATGCAGCTCAGGTACTTCTTAAAGTCGCCCATTGAATCGAGCTGCTGGTAAATTGGGCTTGCAAGCCAATCGGGTCTACCATAGTAGGCGTCAAAGGCTTCCTTCCTACATGACACTACCGTAATCAATAGTGCAATCCAAAATAGGTTAAATTTGGATGATAACATAGTAAATGTATTAGGTCAATAATTTGGTTAATAATAAATTACGGCAAGTGCTCGTTGAGATACTTCAAATAATACGTTTTATGAAGCGAAAGTTTGTCCTTTTGCGGTTCATAATTGGTGTGACAAATATATGTCTAAAAGACATTTGCACCAACCTGCACTATCCTGTCTAAATGAGCAAATAGAACATAAAAAAGGTCGGACAAATACTGCCCGACCGTAACATTATATCAATACAAATTAATTGCCATCTGGTTTGATAACACTATTGATCAAACTTGGCGGCCAATACCAAGTTTTAAAATCATCTGGTTGCTGCGGATCAAAGTCCTGAAAATCGACGATATGGTCTGCTATCTTCAAGTTGTTTTCTTTAATTCCTGTGAGCACCATTTTAGCGATCTCATAGGCACCATAGGGATTGAAATGGGTATTATCGGCCAAATCATTTTTTTGATTTGGAAAAGTATGCGCTGGATAGTGAACAAATGCTTGTTTAGACTGCTCTACTCCTAATGCCTCGTAAAACAAACTCGTTTTCTGATTAAGATCTATCAAAGGCACCTGAAGTTCTGCTGCGACCTTCCGAGCCGCATCGGGAAAATCACCTAATGTCTGCAACAGTTTTCCTTGTCCATCAAATGCTCGTCGTGCTGTGGAGGTTAAGATAACTGGCAGGCCACCTTTTGCCCGAAATTCACGTACAAAATAACGTAAACGATCACTATAGCCCTTATAAGCACCTGCATTTTCTCCTTTTTCCTTTTGATCATTGTGCCCAAATTCAATAAATAAATAATCTCCAGGCTTGGCAACAGAGAGAATTTTTTCCAATCTTTTTGAGGACAAAAACGAACTTAGTGCTAGTCCAGATTCCGCATGATTAGCAATGGCCACACCTGCATCAAAAAATCGAGGAATCATTTGTCCCCAAGACGCCCAGGGCTCATCCTCTTGATTAACTACCGTCGAGTTCCCCGCTAAAAATACAGTCGGGACATTGCTTACCGACTCGATTCGAATGGTCGAAATACAATTTGTTTGCTGGAACTCCAAAGTCAACTTATTATCCCAGTCGAGTTTTTGCAGCTCCCTTGGCTTCTTCAATGCTACAGTTTCGCCAGAAGCAATCTTTGGATCTTTGATATGTACAATAAAGGTCCTATCGAAAGATTTATTAGGTAATACCTCTTGGTTTTCAATCTGCAGCCTCCGGGATTCAGACCGTACAGTACTGCGGTAAGGCTTATCGTTCAAACCCTGATAGGTAATCGTAATTTTATAATTGCCTTCAGGAACCCTTACCGAAAAATAAAATGGCTTTTCGCTGAAAAGGCTTTTATTCTTTGAAACCATCCTGACATCTTGTTCTGTTGAAAATTCAAAACCATACCCTTGCTTATCCTTATAGGCTTGTGCTTCCCTTAAAGAAATTACAGTCTGGTTTTTCTTAGTACCACCAAAGCGAAATTCTCTGACAATCTGTTCGGCAAATAAAACATGGCAACAGACCTGTATAAAAAATGTGATCGTTAAGATTAATCTCTTCATCTCTAAGTTTTATTAATTTAGGAGACTCAAATATAATTTTTCCAATTGGTCAGACCACCCTGCGCTTACCTGTGCCTCCCTTTCGCCAACAGTTCAGGACAGCTAATCGCCCAATTTTCCGCACCTTTAATCATCATATAATAATTGGTATAATTATTCTTAATTTTAGGTTTTTAATAAAAGGTTTCCTCACGCCCGTTTGGAAACTTTTTATTTTTTAACACAGGTCGTAACCATATAAATACACTCCTACCAATATATTAGAAAATGACTCCACAGATACCAACAGCAATGAAAGCGAACAGAAGGTTCTTTCTAACCAATAACATCAGACACTTTCAAAAAAAATAGGCCAGGCAAAAATCGCCTGACCTCTCACGATAACTAATAAAAAAACTAAATTCTTATCCCTATTATTGAAATTAATGTATTTTTCTGCCTGCCCTAAAATAACGGAGTTCAATAATGTCATTTGGAATAGGCTGCTTATTCCAATGATCGTGAATAACCAGAGCTGCTCCAAGTGCCGTAGCTTGTGCCATTGATGCACCAAAAACTTCACTATTTGGAAAAGCTTGCGCTAATAACGTCATATAAATTACATTACGGCTAAATCCACCATCTACAAATATCCGTTGTACACCATTCTTTTGAAGAATCAAAGATGTCGCTTTTATCTGAGCCTTTACGAGATGCATCATCAAAACATGATACGCCTCAATATGATTATTGAAATGTGTCAAATCTATCGAAGCAAATGCATCCAATTGGTCCGATACCTCCATCACTTGATATTTTTCAATAATTTCCCAATCGAGTCCAATCTGTTTGAATTTTCCAGTTGACACTTGAAAAAATTGAGCAATACGTTTGACTTGCTCTTCATGCTCATAACCGGCAAATAACCGCGATGCTTTTACAGACCGACCTGTATAGGTCATATACATCAAGCAATCTTGATTCAATTCATCTTTTGTCAAAGATTCTGTATTAAATGGATTGAATGAAATGCACCAAGTCCCCGTTGAAATCAATACAAAAGGTTCATGAAAATTGAGCAGGTAAGGAATCAAAGCCGAAGAACTATCGTGCAGTCCACTTCCAACCAGATATCCACTTCCTGGAAACGTTGCCCTGAAGAGCTGATCTCCTTGAACGATAGGAGCCATTTTTTGCAGAATGCCTGTATCAAAAACCCACTGATGGTAATTATTTTTCTTAAAATCCCACAATGCTGTATGGCAACCTATACTTGTCATATCGGCATAGGGTTGTCCTGAAATTAAATAACTCAAATATTGTGGAAGATGTAACGCCCATTTGACTTCCTTAAACAGCGCTGGCTTTAATTTAAACAAACGATAGATCTGTAGCCCAGAATTAAGACTTCCCAAACTCGGAGACGAAGTTTCCAATGCGAATCTATCTTTTCCACCATATTGTACATAGAAAGACTCCAGCAGTTTTTTGGGATATTCCTTTAAATAGTTATATAATGGTGTTAAAGGCCGCCCATCTTTATCAATGTAGACAAAACTCGCACCATATGAAGTAAAATTAATCGCCTTAATCTCAAACTCACCTTTCCGAAAGACTTCATGTAAGGAGTCAAAAACAGACAAACGTAAACTTTCTAGATTTTCACAGCTATCACCATCTTCATCGGTAGTTTCTAAAAAACGAGCCGACCTCTCAAAAACAATCTGGTAATGCTCATTAAAGAGAAATAATTTCTTATTCGTCTTCCCGACGTCGAATATTGCAACTACTGGTATTGGTTTCCCCTTCATTCTTTTCCCTTGTTACAAACCGGTAGCTACAGAATTTATTCCGCGTTCTTCGATAAGTTTACTTCGTAAATTTTCTTCGTTGAATAATCGAACTGGATTTAGTGCAGCACCACTTCTTAACCTTGCTTCTGCAACAAGAGGTCTGACATCAGTTCGAAACGCATCTTGCAAGATTTCCTGTGCTTTCACGATATCATTTGTCTGCTGTGCCTGTTTCAATGCTTTTCGATCAACTAACAAAGCCTGAGCATAGGCGATCTTAATCGCTTCAACTGATTGTAACAAATCGACCAAGGGATCTTTCAGGTTATGAGAAGCGTCAATCATCCAACCCAAACCTGTCGCATGGTCTATCCCATTCAAATCCATTCCATCGACCAATTCGTTGAATATCAAAAATAACTGATATGGCTTAATGCTGCCCGCTGTTAGATCGTCGTCAGCGTACTTACTATCGTTAAAATGAAAACCACCAAGCTTGCCCTCCATAAGCAATAGAGAAACAATTTGTTCAATGTTAGCATTGGGTAAATGGTGTCCCAAATCAACCAAAGTATAAGCTTTAGGGCCTAATTTATTGGCCAATAGTAAGGATTGCCCCCAATCTCCAATAGTTGTAGAATAGAAATATGGTTCAAAAGCTTTGTATTCTACAAACAATTTCCAATCGTCTGGTAGGTGCTTATAAATTTCACTTAAGCTAGACAATGTATTTTGAAATGCCTCTCTAAAACTCAACTGTCCTGGAAAAGATGAACCATCAGCGAGCCAAACTGTAAGAGATTTAGATCCCAAAGCTTTTCCATAATTGATAACTTCAATATTGTGGGCAATAGCCTGTTCACGTACTTTAGGATTGACATGGTGAAGCGAACCAAATTTATAGCTGTATTCTTGTCCAGTCTGATCTTGAAATGTATTGGAATTCACTGCGTCAAATGCAATACCGAGTTTAGACGCCAATGATTTGATTTTTTCTGCATCCGAAGGAATATCCCAAGGTATATGTAAGGAAATAGCACCGCTTGATTTGTTGAGCGCGTGTAATAAGCCTACATCCGCTAACTTTTGTTCCAAAGTTCCGGGCTCACCCGCTCCGGAAAACCGTCCAAATCGAGTACCACCTGTTCCCAATGCCCAGCTTGGGATGGCAATTTGAAATTTCTGGAGTTTGTCCAAGATTTCCTCTGTGTCTGAAATATCTGCCGACACATAGTCAAATGCTCTTTTATGTTTCTCCGCTAATTGGTTATTGTGCTGATCTATAATTTGTTTATCAAGAATCATAATATTATTGGTTATCGTCTAAAAATTCTTTAGGTGCCGTCTTAATTTTTCCCTTTCTGAACACGACACCTAAAGATATAAAAATTAGCGTACAAACGCCATTGCAACGCCTCCGTCAACGTTTAACACATTCCCAGTAGACTTGCTCAGCAATCCACCCACAAAAGCAAAACATGCATTCGCAATATCTTGTGGAAGGATAATCTCATTTAACAAGGTTCTCTTTGCATAGTATGCAGGAAGTTCCGCAACAGTAATGCCATAGGCTTTAGCACGACCTTCTGCCCAACCCCCAGCCCAGATATTGCTATCTGAAATAACCGCATCGGGATTGACAACGTTTACACGCACTCCCACAGGACCCAATTCTGCTGCACATAAACGGCTCAAATGCAACTGGGCACCTTTTGCGCTTCCATACCCCGTATTGTTTGGTCCGCTAACCAAAGCATTTTTACTGACAATATTGATGATATCGCCACCGATTGCCTGCCCTTTTAATATTGACGTCACTCCTTGCGTAACCAAGAACTGGCCCTTTACCAATACATCGTACAATAAATCCCAATCTTTCTCCGTGTGGTCTTCGATTGTTTTTGAAATCGATAATCCAGCATTATTAACGACGATATCAATACCACCGAATGCTAAAGCCGCATCTTTCAAAGCACCTTTGATAGAATCTGCATTGGTTACATCAAGAATTGTAGCGATGACCGAGTCTGTTCCAAATTCGCCTACAAATTCGGCCTTACTCGATTCCAACCGTTCTGTGTTAATATCATTTAAGACAATCACAGCGCCTTCTTGAGCCATCTTTTTAGCGATTGCTTTTCCAATACCACCACCACTGCCAGTAACCAAAGCAATTTTTCCAGAAAGTGCCTTGGGTTTTGGCATGCGCTGCAGCTTTGCTTCTTCTAGCAACCAATACTCAATATCAAATGCCTCTTGACGAGGTAATGCGGTATATTCGCTTACAGCCTCAGCGCCTTTCATTACATTGATCGCATTGGTATAGAATTCTGCTGCCACACGTGCCGTTTGTTTGTCTTTCGCAAATGCGAACATACCTACACCTGGATACAGTACAATTACCGGGTTTTTATCTCGGACCGCTGGACTGTTTTCATGTTTGCAGTTTTCATAATATTGCGCATACATGTCACGGTAATCTTCAAATAATGGCGTCAATTTCGCTTTGAGCTCCTCAACGTTGTCTAAATCTTCGGATTTATCCAAATTCAATACCAATGGTTGGATTTTAGTCCTTAAGAAGTGGTCCGGACAACTGGTACCTAGCGGAGCCAAACGACCTAAATCATTGGAATTGATAAATTCCAATACGCGTTCATCGTCTGTGAAATGCCCTATCATATGGCGCTCACTGGAACAGAAACCTCTTAAAACCGGCGCCAGTTTAGCCGCTTGTGCAGTTCTTTCTTCCTTGCCCAAGCTAATCACTTTTTGTCCACCAAAGACAGGTGCTTTTTTACCATAATTCTGCTCAAGATATTCTGCACAGGCTTCAATGACATCCAACGAATTAACATAACATTCGTATGCTGTATCGCCCCAGGTAAACAAACCATGAGAGCCTAACATAATACCTCGGATTCCTGGATTCTCCTCCAAACAAGCTCTTAACTGCAGGCCTAAATCAAATCCCGGTCGTTGCCAGTCTACCCAGCCGATGGTCCCATTAAAAAGCTCTTGCGTGATTGTCTTTCCATCTTTGGCCGCGGCAATGGCAATTGCCGCATCGGGATGTAAGTGGTCTATATGTTTGAATGGCAGGAATCCATGCAATGGTGTATCAATAGATGGAGCTTTAGATGCTAGATCATAGATACAGTGGTTAAATAATTCAACCATTTCATCTTCGTGATCTAATCCACGATAGACATTTTCCAAATTACGTAGACGTTGGAGATACAAAGCCGCCAAACCGGATTTTTTCAAAGTTCCGATATCACCTCCTGAGCCTTTGATCCACATCACCTCCACTTCTTCACCTGTCAAAGGATCTTTTTCAGAAACTTTGCACGAGGTATTTCCCCCGCCATAATTTGTGATCCTTAAATCTGCACCTAAAATATTCGAACGATATAACAGTAAAGCTACTTCATCACCGCTTAGTGCCTGAGCTTTCTCATCGTCCCATAAGTAATTGACATGTTTGTACGTTTTCACTTCTTCTATATTTATTTAAATATTAATTTTCTAATGTCTTTGCAAACCCTACAATGCAAATAGAGATGATAATGGTTACAATTCCTCCGATTATAGAACGATAAGTCGCACGATCCACACCTTTCCATTCCTTGAGTGCAACACCCCAAGCATTTGAAATGAGAATGATAAATGCCATATGCAAGATCCAGGAGCTGGCTCCATTTCCTAAACGGCTTTCGCCCATACCATAAAAGAAAAACTGCAGATACCAAGTCATTCCCGCTATCGCACATAAAAGGAAATTTTTGCCTTTTGGCACATCGGACTTTGTATAATCCCCAAAAGTTCTATTCTTAAACAATAAGTAAAGGCACCAAAGAAAGTTCGTCACAAAGCCACCCCAAAGGATTACAATATAGGTGACGTTATTTTGATAGAGAAATTCTCCTTGATTTGGATGAGTAGCCTTCCATAAGTTGTTAGCCACATCAGCCATCGGCTTTCCAGCCTCTATTCCAAAATTGAAACAAGCACTTAATATCCCCGATATAATAGCCACAACGATACCCAATCCAAAATTGTAATCAGACTTGCTTTCAGATGATAATGCAGATAAATGCTTCTCCTTTGACACTCCAGCCTTCCCACATAAAAACACACCAAGCACACACACCAAAAGTCCTATGAGAATACAAATACCGGAATGTGTTGTAAAAAAATAGTCTATACCATGTTTGCCTGCAGTCTTATTGAAAAAATAATAAATACTTGGCATCAAGGATCCAAACACCATGCTAAGTCCCAAAATGATACTACTTCCCAAAGATACCCCGAGGTAACGTACACCAAGTCCATAGGTCAGTCCCCCAATCCCCCAGAGTAATCCAAATAAAAAAGTGTAGCCTACAATGGAACTATTCGTATCTTGGATAATTTCTACAAAATTTGGGATCGTCAACATTGCCGCTATCGGCGGAACGATCACCCATGAAAAAAGTCCCCCTAATATCCACATGGATTCCCAGGACCAGCCTTTCACTTTCTTATACGGCACATAAAAACTACCAGACGCGAAACCGCCTATAAAATGGAATATAACTCCGAAAACAGCATTCATTGTGTATCTTTTTAGGTATTACAAAAACTAAATTAAATGATTTGATGGGAGGAACTGTTATGCACTGTTATGCCACATAACCAAGACAGTTGCCCTATACAAGATAATTTATTTAAGCGGCATCTACATGCTTACAGCAAATTTTGATTACTTTTAGTTACTTATTATAAATACTTCCTTGAAAAAATATTTGTTATTCATAGATACCGAAACATCCGGGCTGCCGAAAAAATGGAATAAAAAGTACACCGACAGCGACAACTGGCCGCATATATTGCAATTGGCTTGGATTATTTTTGACGAAGAACGCAATGAAGTTAAACGTACAAATAAATATATTTATGAACCGCTAATACCAATCAGTCCCGCTTCAGAGCAAATACACGGATTGACTCCCCCTTTTTTAATGAAGCACGGCGAAAAGAAAAAAGAGGTGTTGCGTAAACTGAGTCATGACATCAAAAAATATAAACCGCAAATCGTTGGGCATTTTCTTTCATTTGATTTGCAGGTATTATCTGCTGAATTCTATCGTTCCAATCTTCCGCTCCCATTTTGCGACTTAAAATACTTTTGCACCTTGCTGCATAGCAAAAGGTATGTTAGAAACCCACATATGGTCCATCTTCCGCTTTCATTATTACATGAATCGCTTTTCCTGGCTCTTCCCGAAAATATACACGATGCGGAGAAAGATGCTGAGATCACAGCGAAATGTTATTTTGAAATGATCCAACGAAAGGATCTCTCCGATCAAGAAATTCTAAACCAACAAACTGAGTTCGATAATCTTTTTTAATGCCGTATTCATGGAAAAAAACGAATCCCTCCTATCCTTACTGAAATCGACCCAACCATTTCAGGTATTGCCCGAAACCCTTCAGCTAAGTATTGTCGATATACTCTATGAACATCGTTTCTCCAAAGACACCTTGGTCTATCGACAGAATATTACCGATATGGATGGAGTAGACTTAATCTTCGAAGGAGAATACGAAACATTTTTCTTAGATGCTTCAGATAATAAACGATTAGTCGAAATCCATCATATGCCTTATTGCTTTGGCGGTATTTCAGTCTTATTGAATCGAACAAAAGCGTTAAAATCTGTCATCGCTAAAAAAGGTACAATCATCTATCGATTACCGCGGAAAAATTTTATTGAGCTTTGTAATGCCAATGAAGAGTTCTTTCATTTTTTCACCAATTCTTTTGGAAAAAGGATGTTAGATGAGGAGTTTTCACACTTTGTAAAATCCCCAGCTTCTTTTGAGGAAAGCTACTTTGCTGCGGATCAATTGTACTCGCGAAAGATAGAACATATCACTTACAAAGATATTGTTGCCTGTACCGCTGAAACCCCCATTTTTGAGGTTGCAAAGATGATGGCCAAACAAAAGGTAAGTTGTGTGTTTATCAAAGACAAAAATGGTATCATCGGCTATGCTACTGATATGACCTTGCGGGATAATGTCGTGGCGCAACAAATCGCTGTCGACCGCGCGATTATCGAAGTGATGGACAACCCAATTGTTAGTATCTCTGATCAAGCTTACCTGTATGAGGCTGTACTAAAAATGTTCCGAACGAAATCAAGATACCTGCTCGTTGAAAAAGAAGGAAATTACGTTGGATTCCTAAGCCGTAACAGATTATTGAGTGAGCAAGGGCAATCGCCACTCGTATTTATTCAATCGGTCAAACTAGCAGAAACTTTTGACGAATTGCGTGAAAAGTGGAACAACGTTCCAGAAATTATCCATCAACTGCTCGGCAGAGGAGTAAATGCCGAAATTGCCAATCAGGTGATTACAACTGTAGCGGACAGTATTGCACTGAAAGTAATCGAAAAAGTAATCGAAGAGATGGGCGAACCGCCGGCAAAGTTTGTCTTCATGGTGACTGGTAGTGAAGGAAGAAAAGAACAAACGCTGATGACAGATCAGGATAATGCGATTATTTATGAAGATAAAGCCAATGAACAACGCGAGCTCGTCCGAGCGTATTTTTTGAATTTTGCAAGTCGTGTATCTGATCATTTAAATACAATAGGTTTCAGTTATTGTACAGGAGGATATATGGCCAGCAATCCTGAATGGACACATTCACTATCACATTGGAAAAACAATTATAAAAAATGGATCGAGGAAAGTATTCCCGAAAATGCAATTAAGTTCTCTACATTCTTTGACTGCCGACGATTATATGGCGACCAAGATATTATAGATCAGCTTAAAGAGTTCCTCAATGTCGAATTACAAAAACCTAATGAGCGTTTTTTTACATTTATCGCAAAAAATGCTCTACAGTATGAACCTCCCTTGACATTTTTTAAGGCGATCAAAACGCAAACCATCGGATCCTCTGAAGTCTTCAACATCAAAAAAGCTATGACACCTATTGTCGATTTGGTTCGTGTATATGCCCTGAAAAACCGAATTTATGAAGAAAATACTGGTGGAAGACTCAAGCAGTTACTCGAATTGGGGATTTTCACACAGGAACAATATGAAGAATTACATCAATCTTACTACTATCTGATGTCGATTCGCCTGAAAAATCAAGCAAATCAGATTCGGATAGCCAAACTTAGCCCAAACAATTATGTACCGATGGACAGCTTGACAAATATTGAAAAGGCAACCATTAAGGAAATATTTAAAACGATCAATAACTTTCAGCTGGGGATTAAAGTAAAATTCACCAGTAACCTCTTTGGGTAATGGCCCATTTTAATGACTCGGTACGACTGGAAGAATTTTCCCATCTGTACCAAACAGCAATTTGTCCATACAAACTTCCCGGTTATACCCAGCAGCTTCGCCCATCGTAATTCCCTTGGGATAGTTAAATCGATGATAAACAATGTACCATTCGTCTTTTCCTGACAGCTGCAATACCGAATTGTGCCCCGTGCCATAAATTCCAAGAGCAACATCTTTCTGCAAAATAAGATTATCTTCGGGGATTTGAATGGGTCCCAAGGAGAAGTCGAAGTTCCATAACGAACCCGATAATTTTCGCTACGTGTATCATTTTCCGACCATAGGAAATAATAAATCCCTTTCCGGAAAAAGACATAAGTTCCTTCACGGAATGTTCTATCGGGGGTCAATAATTTGATCGTATTTTCCTTGATTGTCACCATGTCCTTATTAAGTTCGGCTACAGCAAGATGACCATTTCCCCAATAAAGATAACTCTTATTGGTTTTGGGATCAGTGAAAACAGCCGGATCGATCTCTTGACCTCCCTTTACGCCATTTGGTTTGAAGTCTATCAGAGGTTTACCGGAATCCTTAAAAGGCCCGATTGGCGAGTCTGCTACTGCAACACCGATTTTCTGAGCTGCTGTAAAATAATAATAATATTTATACACACCCTTGACTTTCTTCTCTGTGATCGTCGGCGCCCAGGCATGGTGGTTGCCCCATAGGACATCTTTTTTTAAATCTAATATTACTCCCTCATCTTTCCATGCTATCAAATCAGTAGAAGAAAAGGTTTTGAAGTAATATCCCCCCCAACCGTCAAAGCCATCACTCGTTGGATAGATATAATATTTCTTTGTCTTATTAGAGTACAATACATCTGGATCCGCATAAAATCCCTCCAATATAGGATTTTTCACATTGTTCAATGTGATATCAGCTGGTTTTCCCCAATGTTGAATCAATTTATTCAACTCATTTCTTGAAAGCGGTAAAATAGTGCCATGTCTAGGATGAAAATCCATATCAATCTGTTGATCTATTGCTTTAAAATGATCTAGATCCTGAGATTCACAAAACTGGTACTTCCCCTTTTTATAAACGTCATACATCAAGATATAAGTATCGGATTGATTGCGTTTAAAAATCCCAGATCCTTCCACATCGTCTGCTGTTGCCTGTTTATAACCAGGTTGTTCAACCCATTTCCCCGAAGTCAATGAATCTGTGATCGCCTGTTTTATCCCTTTCCCATTCCCCTCAGTTTTATAAAACAAATGGAATACGCCGTTTTTAACAATAATATCCCCATCTATACAGGATTGACCATTTTTAGGCAAAAACAACACCTTAGGTTCGCCCTCCAGATCCGTAAAATCACGATTAGCATAAGCATAATAAATCACGTCAGGCTGATCTCCATATTTCATGGACCAGTAAACCATATATTTACCGACACTTGGATCAAATATAGTCTGGGGTGCCCAAACCCTTTTTAAGTCTTTCTGCCCTTGATAACGTTGTTGGATGTTAATCACATGATGCTCCCAGTGGATCAAATCTGTAGATTTTAACAAAACCATGGCTCGGTTAGAATCCCATCCTTTGGATGCCGTCATATCCGTTAGCACCATATAAAATGATTTGCCGTCCTCGGCCCGTAAAATATGTGGATCCCTTACGCCACCTGTACTGCTGATGCGTTTAGAATCCAATATGGGCTGATTATTGTTCAGTGCCCTGAATGTATAACCGTCAGTACTAATCGCAAAACATACGGCCTCATCCGCAATTGCATTACCTTTAAAATAGGTAAATAGATAACCCGCGAAATCTTTTTCCGATGGTCCAGCTTTATATTCCTGTGCCGATACGGAACACAAGGCAGCCATCATCAAACCAACAACTCCCATGAGGGATATCAACTTTCTTTTATTCATAAAACGGTTATTTCATTTGTAAATAGCACATTACTATACCGCGGTTGTTACCCCACCCAAATGCGACCGTCACGCTCCCATTCTGTTTTTTTTACCTGTGCAAACACGTTATGTGCAAATAGGATCAGGATAGTAAAAAGGAGTGTGCGGATGTTCATCTTATTTCACGGCCAATTTTATCAAGGTCAAGGAATAAGGTTCAAATGTTTCAACAATTGTCTTTCCCTTATAAGTTACTGTATTTTGTTTTGGACGGATGTTCAATGGTTCCTCGATACTGTTACTCAGGTTTAGATTGGCGTTGGCCAACGTGATTTTCTCTGCTGTCGCAGCAGGCTTTTTCTTCGAATCTACATCAAGGTTCACTTTCATCGGTTTACTGTTGTAATTGACGACTTTCACGATAAGCTGTTGCGCAGCTGCATCAAATACTGCAGAAGCATATAGGCTATCTTTGCCAGCAACGAATTCACCATCCCGTTTGATCGGAACAATGCTTGTCCCTTTATTGGTAGCATATAATTTTTGCACGTGGTAGCTCGGTGTTCCATATACCTGCAAGTTATCCACCCAAATTAAATCCGGTGACCACTGCCATCCATCGACATGGCCGAATAATGGCGCATAAGATGCCATCTCCACCACATCGCCATTTCGTTCGAGGCCTGTCATGAAAGCGGCTTCCGAGAGGGCCGCCTCCCAGGTACTTTTCCCTGGACCATTTGGTCGGGTCGTATGCGAAGCGTATTCCCCAGCGAAAATTTTCACCCCATTTCTAGCGTAATTATCATAGCGATTGGCGCTCGAAAGAAACCAGGATGGTGGACGGTAATAATGTTCATCAATGATATTGATATTCATCGCCCGCAGTTGATCATTTAAGAAGTCAAAACGATCTCCTTCGGGATCAGTGCCCGAACTGGCAATAATTTTGATCTCTGGATGCTTTTCGTTTAATGCTTTCTTGAAGACGGCCAACCGTTCGATATATTGCGGGCCCCAATTTTCATTGCCAACCCCCATCATTTTAAGGTGAAAAGGCTCAGGGTGCCCCATATCCGCCCGTAATTTCCCCCATTTTGTATCTGTTGTACCATTAGCAAATTCAATCAGATCCAAAGCGTCTTGCACATAGGTATCAAGTTCGTCCAATGGGACAAGTTCTCCGGTATTAAATTGGCAGGCCATACCGCAATTGAGAATGGGAACTGGGGAGGCTCCAATATCTTCTGCCAGTAAAAAGTATTCATAAAATCCTAAACCAAAGGTCTGAAAATAATCAGGTGTAAGCCGATGGCTGAATTCGGTATTCCACCGGTTGATAATCAATTCCCTTTCCGTTATTGGTCCAACAGTTTTTTTCCATTGAAAGCGATTAGCCAAATCTTTCCCTTCAACAATACAGCCTCCAGGAAAACGGATAAAGCCGGGTTTCATATCGGCAAGCATCTGAACCATATCTTTACGTAAACCCTTCGGTCTTCCTTTCCAGGTGTCTACTGGAAATAACGAAAGCATATCCACGTCTAACGTACCCGCCCCTGTAAACCAAACATTTAATTTGGCTTTATCTGTCGTTTGGTTGACAGGAAATTTGACTGCAGCTTCAGACCATGATCCGACGGGTTCAAGAGGAAGCTCAGCTGCGCCAATAACTTTATTCTGTTGATCGAGCAGCTCAACATGGATTTTCATCCCCTTAGCTGCACTTTGGTATTGTACAGAGAACTCATATGCTGCCCCCGCTTTCACCCCCATTCCTCTAAAGCCTTCATTTTGTAGTCCTAATTTCAGATTAGCCGCATTGTTTATCCTTAAATAACGTTTGTTCCCTTTACGTTTGCTATCGTTTAGCAGCAGGTAGGTTCCCTCAGGACCATTTTCGAGCTTTTTCCAGCCCATCCAAGGCTGATCAAACTCAAATGATCTATTCTTTACTAATTCAGCGTAAATTCCCCCATCGGCACCAAGATTGATATCTTCAAAAAAGACACCCCACATATGTGGCGATATTTTGCCTGTAGGTTTATCCAACGCTATATTTAATGTTATCGGTGACTGTGCCATTGCTGAAGAGCTCAAGCTCGCTAACAGTAACAGTATTGACACTACTCTTTTCATCCCTATATGTATTTGTTCATCAATAATTTATTATTTCAGGTTTTTACACCAACTCTAACAGCATAAATAGGGTAGCACGACATGACAACCCTATCAAAATTGGCTGTTATATTAATTCCAATACAATAACTGAAAATGCCGGAATGTCCACTTCAATGGTACCATTCACTGCCTTTGCCTTATTGTACACAACAGGTTTAATTGTTGTGGGTTTCTTGAAGGAATTATAATCGCGTAGATTCTCCGCGGTAAGGATTCGGCCTGAAATTTTTGCAGCTTTCACTGAACCGAGATCCACACGTACCTTATTATTCTTTTTCGGATCAATATTTACCAAGGAGATATGAGTACGGCCCTGCTTGTCTTGTGACGCTGAAACCGAAACGGCCGGAATTTTTTCCTGGTTAAATTCAAAATCCGTTGATTGAAGGGAAATAGGAATTAACTTAGCATCCTGATGTACCTTATACATTTCCATCACATGATAAGTCGGCGTCAAAATCATATTCTTTCCTTCTGTAAGAATAACCGCCTGCAATACATTCACAGCCTGCGCTAGATTGGCCATCTTCACCCGACGAGCATGATTGTTAAAGATATTGAGCGTCATTCCTGCAATCATGGCATCACGCATGGTATTTTGTTGGTAGAGAAAACCAGGGTTCGTACCAGGTTCTACAGCATACCAGCCACCCCATTCGTCTACAATCAGATCCACAAGTCCTTTCGGATCGTATTTGTCCATAATGGCGATATTCTTCTCCACCAGCTCATTCATAAACCAAGCTGATTTCATGGTTCTAAAATATTCCTCTTCCGAATATTGAGTTGCTGAGCCTTTGTTATCCCAGTTGATCACTGCATAGTGATGAAGTCCCATACCTTTCATCAAACCACTCGGAATTTTCTTCATGAGTGTCTCCGTCCAATTATAATCTGCACTATTAGCTCCTGATGCTATCCGATACAAACCACTTCCATTTGTCCAATCCGACATAAAAGTGGCGTATTTGCGATAAATATCGGTATAGTAATCCGCGGTCATATTTCCACCACATCCCCAGGCTTCATTTCCTACGCCCCAGAATTTTACCTTCCAAGGTTCCTGCCGACCATTTTTTCGTCGCCAATCCGACATGGGGCTTTCTCCTTTAAAATTCACATATTGGACCCAGTCGGCAAGCTCCTGTACCTCGCCGCTACCCACATTACCCGCCAGATAAGGTTCCGCACCAAGCAATTCACACATATTGAGAAAATCGTGTGTGCCAAAAGAATTATCCTCTGTCACGCCACCCCACCAGTTGTTTACGATAGCAGGCCGTTGCGCTTTGGGCCCAACTCCGTCCTTCCAATGATAGGTATCGGCAAAACATCCACCCGGCCAACGTAAATTCGGAATGTTCAAATTCTTAAGGGCTTCGATAACATCTTTCCGGACGCCATCAGCATGCGGAATTGAGTCATTTTTCTCACCGACATAAAATCCATCATAAATACAGCGTCCCAAGTGCTCGGCGAAATGTCCATAGATATGTCGACTTATAATCTGCTCCTGCTGCGGCGTTTCTAATTTTACACTACTCTGTCCATACAGTAATCCAGTGGCCAGCGTACAAACAACGCCTAATTTTAATCTTAGCTTCATCATATAGATTTTATTATTTCACACTGAACTGGTAGGTTGTTTTTGAACTATATTTTTCTCCAGGTTTTAACACCGTTGATGCAAAATTGGGGTGATTTGGTGCATCTGGAAAATGTTGTGTCTCCAAACAGAAAGCAGAACGGAATGGATACACTTTTCCCTCTTTCCCTTTAGGGTCAGAATCTTTCATAAAATTACCACTGTAAAACTGTAAACCAGGTTCGGTTGTGTAGATGTCCATTTCAATACCCGTTTTCGCGGCATACACCTGTGCGACCTTCTGGAAACCATCCTTCTTGTTTAGTTCAAAATTATGGTCATAGCCTTTTCCGATCTTCAGCTGTGCATTTTCATCTTCAATACGAGCACCAATACGTGTAGGTTTTGTAAAATCGAATGCTGTGCCCGCTACAGGCAAACTCTTTCCAGTTGGAATCAAGGTATTGTCAACTTCGGTAATTGCCTTTGCATCAATCTGAAGTTCATGATCCAGAATAGAAGAATCTCCTGCCCCATTGAGGTTAAAATAAGCATGGTTGGTCAGATTTAAGACCGTCTCTTTATCTGTTGTCGCCTGATAGGCGATGGCCAAAGTGCCGTTGTCCTCCAGGGTATAGGTAACTTCCATCTTGACCGTTCCCGGGTAACCCGCTTCTTTATCAGGTGAGGTATAGGCTAATGTGATTGATGTCGAAGTGCTACTGACTACATCCCACACTTTATTGTAAACGCCATTGGTACCGCCATGAAGTGAATTCTCGCCATCATTCTTTTCTAAAGAATAAACCTCTCCATTCAGTTTAAATGATGCTTTGCCAATCCGATTCCCGTAACGCCCTACAATTGCGCCGTAAAAATTATTATAGTTATCCTTGTATTCTTTGGCCGAATCATAGCCCAAAATCACATCAGTCAATTTACCGTCTTTATCTGGCACTTTTAAACTTACCAGGCGTGCGCCATAATTTGTCAATGTAATAGCGAGTTTGTCATTCTTGAGCTGGAATAGTTTAACTTCTTTACCATCAATCTGGCTATCAAAAGCTTGGTTGGAGGTAGAGTCAGCCAAGGTCGCTGCTTGCTTACTTTGAGTTGATGAAGACTGGCAGCCATAAGCCAATGAAGCACAAGTCAACAAACCAATAATAATTTTCTTATTCATCTGCAATTAAGTTTTACCCCATCGATCTGATGGAGGCTTCCTAATTTTAATTAGGAATGGTTCATAATTAGTTAATTATTCAAATGGCAACATTTCTACCAAAAACGCACATAGATAGCAGTCACCAACAATAAAGTCACAACAATTAATGCCAATACGGACGGTTCCACTTTAAACATTGATCGATCCAATACAAAAGCTTTTGGATTAACTTTTGGTCCAAATAAGCTGACAGCAATCATAGCGATCATCGTAAACACAAATGCTAGCCCCATACATATCTGAAATGGAATTTCATAAACACCCGCCTTGTTAAGATATGCCGTATAGATCCATGTTTCTGGCCCGAAAACTTTTGTTGCAAACTCGTTGAAAAATACCGACAATGCAAATCCCGTAACCAGGCCTGTAATGGCAGCTGCACCCGTAGTCCTTTTCCAGAACATACCGAGCAAAAACATCGCAAAAACACCCGGACTGATAAAGCCTGTATATTTTTGGATAAAAGTAAATCCTCCGGCACCACCGATGCCCAGCGCATCATTCCAGGTAAATAAAACAGAAAGTAGGATAGAGATCACAATTGTTATCTTTCCAACCCAGACCATTTTTGCTTCGCTCGCATCTTTATTGATGTATTTTTTAAAGATATCCAGTGTAAAGATCGTTGCGATACTATTCGCCTTTCCGGCCAATCCGGCCACAATAGCTGCTGTAAGCGCCGCAAGCGCAAGTCCTTTCATTCCATTTGGCAGATAGCCCAGTATTGCCGAGTAGGCATTATCGGCATGAAACACCCCTCCAGGAGCCATTTCGTGCTGTAACGCGCCATTTTTATAAAGCACATAAGCAGCTATTCCTGGAAGCATGACGATAATCGGCATAAACAATTTTAGAAACCCCGCAAAAAGAATCCCTGTACGTGCCGTCTTTAAATCTGCTCCCAAAGCGCGTTGTGTGATGTATTGGTTACAGCCCCAGTAATTTAGGTTGACAATCCAGATCCCGGCAAGGTACATCCCTATTCCAGGCAGCATCAGATATTTATTGATATCTTCCTGACTGGCACCCGGTCCAGGTTTATCGACAAATAGGTTGAAATGCTCCGGCGAATCTTCCATTAGTTTATTGAATCCCGCTAAGGCATCTTGCCCCAAACCAAAATGTTCACTGACCAAAGTCAATGCCACATAGGTTGTCGCTATACCACCAATAATTAATACAACAACCTGAATAACATCTGTAAAACCAATAACACGCATTCCACCCAGCGTAATGATAACGGCAAATACAGCTAAAGCAACTGTAATGGTGTGGAAACTGTCGCCACCTCCGGCCATACTCGAAATAGCGATTGCCCCGAGATACAGGATAGATGTCAGATTGACAAAAACGTACAAAAACAACCAGAAGATTGCCATAATAAGACTCGTCGTTTCATTGTATCGGTTGTTCAAAAACTGAGGCATCGTGAAAATCTTGTTTTTCAGATAGACCGGAATAAACCAAACCGCAACAATAATTAGCGCTACCGCAGCAATGAGCTCATAAGCGGCTACAGCAATACCGACCTCAAATCCATTACCGCTCATACCAATAAACTGCTCAGCAGAAATATTCGATGCGATCAACGAAGAGCCTATGGCCCACCAGGTCAGTGATCCTTCTGCCAGAAAGTAGTCCTTGCTGCTGCTTAAACTATTCGTCTTTTTACGATAAATCCAGTAGCCATAACCGGCTACAATAAAGAAGTAAATTACGAAGATGATGTAATCTACCGTTGCAAATTTTTCCATATTTCCCAAATTGGTTATTATCAATAAGCCATCTATACCCGAAGAGCAGGTATAAATGGCTTAGGTTATTATTTACTCAGTAAATAATATAGTTCATTCCATTTCAATTGATCTTCGAGTTTCGCTACCGTAGTATCCTCGTCAATCAATACATATTCCAGTCCGGCAATACGTGCAAAATCTTCCAGGTATTCGGGTGTTAAGCTCAAGCTGTAGGCTGTATGGTGCGCCCCCCCTGCCACAATCCAGGCACTACAGCCTGTTTTCATATCTGGCAGCGGTTTCCATAACACACGCGCAACAGGAAGCTTAGGTAGCTCTTCTTCCACAGCAACACCTTGTACTTTATTCACGATCAAACGAAAACGCGTTCCCATATCGACCAAAGAGGCATTCAATGCATCTCCGCTCTGGCCATTGAAAACCAAACGGGCAGGATCCGCCTTGCCGCCAATTCCTAGCGGATGTACTTCTATACGTGGTTTTCCAGTTGCTAAAGCGGGATCTACTTCTAACATGTGTGAGCCAAGTACCATGGGATTCTGCGGATCAAAATGGTAAGTGTAGTCCTCCATAAATGCGGTTGTTCCAGCTAATCCTGCACCCATTACTTTGCAAGCGCGCACCAAAGCCGGAGTCTTCCAATCCCCTTCACCGGCAAAACCGTAACCCTCAGCCATTAAACGCTGTACCGCCAAGCCCGGAAGTTGTACCATCCCATGCAGATCCTCAAAAGTATCCGTAAAGCCTTTAAAGTTTCCTTGTTCCAAAAATTTCCGTAGGCCAATTTCTATTTTAGCAGCTTCGATGAGGTTAGTATGATATTCACCGCCAGCTTTCACATTTTCGGCAAGTTCATAAGTCGCTTCGTACTCCGCTAATAATGCCGCAATTTCCGCTTCCGTGCTCGCATTGATAACCGATACAAGATCACCAATAGCATAGGTGTTTACAGCGAAACCAAATTGCGACTCTGCCTCTACTTTATCGCCGTCCGTAACAGCCACATAACGCATGTTATCGCCAAATCGTGCAAATTTAGCACCTTGCCAGTCGTGCCATCCCGCAGCTGCACGCGCCCAAACATTAATCCGTTCCAGCACTTCCGCATCTTGCCAATGCCCTGTTACGACTTTACGACCTATTTTTAAGCGGCTAACGATATGTCCAAATTCGCGATCCCCATGCGCACTTTGGTTGAGATTCATAAAATCCATATCGATACTATTCCATGGGATATCCTGGTTATACTGTGTATGCAGATGCAACAATGGCTTTTGCAGGGCTTTTAATCCTCTGATCCACATCTTTGCAGGTGAAAATGTATGCATCCAGGTAATAACCCCAATACAGTTTTTTTCATTGTTGGCGGCTGCCAATGTTGCATAAATCTCGTCCGTATTTTTTACGATTGGTTTATATTTTACTGCTACTGGAATTGCTGTCTGGGTATGTAAATAATTGGCTATTTCCTCAGCATGTAGGGCAACTTGTCGCAAAGTTTCTTCACCATATAGGTCTTGGCTTCCCACGACAAACCAGACCTCAAGCTCTTTTAAATTGATATTCATGTTAAATTGTAGTTTTTGCTATAGATTTTTTATTACTAAAAATTATTGACCATAATAGGCGTTGGCCCCATGCTTCCGTTCGTAATGCTTTTTGATAAGTGCAGGCTTTAATCGAGGTGCATTCGGATTGATCTGTTCTGTCAACCAAGCCATTTTAGCAACCTGTTCCAATACTGCACTGTTATAAACAGACTTTGTTCCAGTTTTACCCCAGGCAAACGGCGCGTGGTTACCAACCAGAATCATTTCCACCTCTTTATAATCCAGCTTATTTTCGGCAAAGTGATTGATAATCTGAAACCCCGTTTCATGCTCGTAGTTTCCGGCGATCATCTCATCGTGCATTGGTGGAGCACAGGGAATATCGACCGTCAAATGATCGGCATGTGTCGTTCCGAAAATGGGAATATCCCGTTGCGCCTGTGCCCATGCTGTCGCATAGGTGGAGTGCGTGTGGGTGATCCCACCGATTTCCTTCCAATGTTTATACAATAGCGCATGAGTTTTCGTATCTGATGATGGCCGAAGATTTCCCTCAACCACCTGACCATCGAAGTCTACAATCACCATATGTTCCGGTGAAAGCTCTTCATATGGAACCCCACTTGGTTTAATCGCAAAAACTTCCTTACGGCGATCGACAACACTCACATTTCCAAATGTAAAAAGCACCAATCCCAGCTGGGGCAATTGCATATTGCAATGGTAGGCTTCTTCTTTAATTGAATTATACATGATTAAAATTTGAAAGGTTAAACAGTAATGGCGAGCGATTCCTTTCCTTCGATGAAAGCTCCCAAAGCCTTGTAATGCTCATAGCGTTCGGCGTAGATGGTTACCCATTTTTCCTCAGGTATGTAAGTTCGTTCAAAACCTTGCCCCATTGCCTTCATGGCATCCTCGACCCGGTTATATAAACCAGCCGCTGTTGCGGCGAACATTGCTGCGCCAATGGCACAAGTTTGTTCACTTTTATGAATACGAATAGGCATATTCATCACATTGGCCATCATTTGCATAATAAAGGGTGATTTCTTTGCAACTCCGCCTAAACCGATCAAGCCTTTTACCGGAATACCCTGCTCCACAAAACGGTCAACAATAGCCTTTGCGCCAAAACAAGTTGCTTCGACAATTGCTCTGAAGATCCGAGGGGCATCTGTTCCGAGGTGCAAACCTGTAATCGCTCCTTTCAAGGATTGATCCGCATCCGGAGTTCGACGACCATTGAGCCAGTCCAAAGCTAATTCAGATGTTGTCGTTACGGGAAGTAACGCAGCCTGCTCACTTAGACTGAACAAGAGTTTCTCTTCCAGGGTTGCTATCAACTGTTCACGCGTATGCGCTTCGATCTCTTCAACATCTTGTATCAAATTTTTCGTTGGCCACAGTAACACCTGTTTCAGCCAAGCGTAAGCATCTCCAAATGCCGATTGCCCAGCTTCCATACCGATCATTCCCGGTATAATTGAACCGTCTACCTGACCACAGATTCCCCTGACCAACGTATGCTGAACCTCCTCCTTCGGGGCAACTAGCATATCGCAGGTCGATGTCCCCATTACCTTACTCAGATAATATGGCTCAATTTGTCCTCCGACAGCCCCCATATGACAGTCAAATGCACCTACACCAACTACGACTGATGTTGTAAGACCTAATTGTTGCGCCCATTCTTCCGAAAGCTGACCAGCAGATTGATCAGCAGTGTATGTTTCGGAAAACAAACGATCAACCAAACCATCCAGCAATGGATCAAGTGTTGAAAAGAAAGAATTTGGAGGTAGGCCATCAAATTCTTCGGCCCAAAGCGATTTATGCCCCGCTGAACAAACTCCACGCTTCATCGCAGACACCTGTGTTCCCCCGGTCAATAGAAAAGGAATATAATCGCAATGCTCAACCCAGCTATATGTGGCGGCACGGACCTTTTCATCAGCCCTAAAAACATGAAGCAATTTGGCCCAGAACCATTCCGAAGAGTATACTCCACCCACATACTTCAAATAATCCACCGAACTATTTTGATTGTGCAGGTTAATTTCTTTGGCCTCTCCAACAGCTGTATGATCTTTCCATAAAACAAACATGGCATTGGGGTTGTCTTTAAACTCGTCCAACAACGCCAATGGAACCCCGGCTGCGTTTACGGCAACTGGAGTAGATCCCGTTGTATCCACGGAAATTGCTTTTACAGCTGCGCCAATATTGTCGATTTCCGATTTGAGCAAACAATCTTTTATTGTTGCTTCCAAGCCTTCGATATAATCCAACGGGTGCTGCCTAAACTGACTTAAAGCAGCATCACAATACTCCCCTCTTTTCCAACGCGGGTAGTAAAATACAGAAGAAGCTATCTCCTCGCCATTGTTAGCATCAACCAATACCGAACGGACCGAATCACTTCCATAGTCCACCCCAATGACATACGATTTATTCATTTTTGCTGAATTTGGTTTATAACTTATAATTGTCTCTAACGCCTTATTTTTCAATCCCCCCCTTTCTAAAGTTCGCCTTGAAAAAATAATTAGTGTCAAATAAACATTTATTTTTTTAAATATGAAAGAAAATTTTCATATTTAAAAAATAGAGCTAACTTCATGGCAGCAAATTATGGTTAACCCGAATTCCTGACATAGGCGTATAAAAGCCTTTTAAAGGGATGTATCAGACAATTATTATACTTATTTTTAGCTATTTACTTTTTTACATAGTTTTGCTCGTGGAATAAATGGGGTGATGTCAGATAAAAAAAGATAAAACGATAGACGATGGAATATTATAAAAAAGATTCAGGGATCCTTTTGGCAGTAGACTGTATCATATTTGGATTTAACGGGGAATCCCTTGAAGTACTTTTAATTAAACGTGATTTCGAACCCGAACGAAATAAATGGAGTCTGATGGGTGGTTTCGTTCAATCTGACGAAAGTCCGGAAGAGGCGGCGAGCCGGGTGCTCAAACAGTTAACAGGGCTTGAAAATGTATACATGGAGCAATGTAGTGTATTCGGTGAACCTAAGCGTGAACCTAGCGACCGGGTTGTCAGTATCTGTTATTTTGCGCTGATTGATACGCAGCAATATCAACATATCCTCAGTGACGATTACGAAGCCCAATGGTTTCCATTACAGGAGCACCCAACACTGATCTTCGATCATGATCAGATGATCGCTTCTGCACAGCACCGTCTACGCATGAAAGCAGCTTTGTATCCGATATTATTTGAACTGCTGCCTGAGAAATTCACGATTCCCCAGATTGCAGCACTCTATGAGGGTGTTTATAATATCGAATTGGATAAGCGCAATTTCAGCCGAAAACTGCTTTCCTCAGACCTTATAATCAAACTGGAGGAAAAGGATAAGGAAAACTCAAAAAAAGGAGCATACTATTTCAAACTAAATACGGCAATTTATAAGGAAAAGATCATGTCCTTTTTACGGTATTTGCCAAGTTGGTCTATCGAATCATGATAAAGTAACGGGAAATGACCAATGGGAATTGGAATATATTCCACTTAACATTTTCGTTTTTTCAATAATTCCTTATATTTATCAAAGGTATATCCTAGTTTTACAATTAGGATAAGCTAGATTAACGCATTTTATAAAATAAACAACATGAGCAAATTGAGATTAGCATTTATATTCTTTACGATTTTATTTATTTCATCACATACGCTATTGAAGGCACAAACTCCTGCTGCGGCTCCCGCCACTACAGCAGCACAACAGGATAATGCCTTCAAGTACAGTCCGGATGGATTAAAAAAAGGAAGTTTGGCGAATCAATTTGACCACCTGAATTATATTTCGAAAAACAACTATGATTTCAAGATGGTACGAAAAACCAACCTTGATATTGTGAAACGCAATGTAATTGATACCGTAGCAAAACTCCACAAGGAAATCAGCTCTTTAAAATCATCTTCAAGCAACTATACGTCCAATACCAAAACTTTACAAGATTCAATTCAGGTTTTAAAGGATCAGTTGGCACAGGAGAAGGAAAAAACAGAAAGTTTCTCTTTCTTGGGAATCAATACATCCAAAACTTTTTACAATACTGTTGTTTGGACGATCATTGCGGTATTGGCAGTAGCAGCATTTATCTTTTTATTTTCTTACCGGAAAGCGAAAGTGGACACTGTGGAATTCCAAAAAACAGCCGAGCAATCGCAAGAGGAATTCGCTACTTTCCGCAAAAAATCGATGGAAAAGGAACAACTGCTCAAGCGCCAGTTGCAGGACGAACTAAACAAAAAAATCTAGTCCTGCTTTTCATAAAATAGCAGCTTTATTGTGACCGACCTGTAACGAATCCTAGAGACACTCCGTTACAGGTCGGTTTTATTTAATCAGGTTTCACTCCTAAATACGAACAAAAGATTCAGTGAAGTAAAGCTGTAAACTTCAAAAATACCTAGCCGGATAAAAGAGAAAAACTATATTTGCAGGTATAGAAATCGAAACATACAGAATTACAATCGATAACATTTTGACCTACATTAATAAAATTGTAATTTAATTGCAAATTCTATTTGTTTTTAAAAACGAATAACCTTATTTTTGCTGACCAAAAAAGAGGCCTTTTATGTCTCTTATATAAAATTGATTAATAAATATTTAGTCCCTATAATATGCCCAAGATTGGTAAAATAGCGCAGATTATCGGCCCAGTTGTTGACGTCAACTTCGCCGACAGTGAAAATCTACCTAAAATTTACGATGCATTGTACATTCAAAAAGAAAATGGACAACGTGTTGTATTAGAAGTTCAACAACACTTAGGTCAGGATCGTGTACGTACAATTGCCATGGACGCAACTGAAGGTTTAGTTCGCGGAATGGAAGTTGTCGATACTGGTGCTCCTATCAAAATGCCTGTTGGTGAAGAAATCAAAGGTCGTGTATTCAATGTAGTTGGTGATGCCATAGACGGGATCCAAAATTTGAATAAAGAGAATGGTCGTCCTATCCACAACGTACCTCCTAAATTCGAAGATTTGTCAACTGAATCCGAAGTACTTTTTACTGGTATCAAAGTTATTGACCTTTTAGAGCCATATGCTAAAGGTGGTAAAATTGGTTTATTCGGTGGTGCCGGTGTAGGTAAAACTGTATTAATCCAAGAATTAATCAACAATATCGCAAAAGGCCACGGTGGTCTTTCTGTATTTGCCGGTGTAGGTGAACGTACACGTGAAGGTAATGACTTATTGCGCGAGATGTTGGAGTCTGGTATCATCAAATATGGTGAGCACTTTATGGAAGGCATGGAAAAAGGCGAATGGCCTTTGGATACTGTTGACCACGAGTTGATGAAAGATTCTAAATGTACTTTCGTATTCGGTCAAATGAACGAGCCTCCTGGTGCACGTGCGCGTGTTGCTTTATCAGGTTTGACAATTGCGGAATACTTCCGTGACGGTGATGGCGAAGGTCAAGGCCGTGACGTATTATTCTTCATCGATAATATCTTCCGTTTTACACAAGCAGGTTCTGAAGTATCTGCCCTTTTGGGTCGTATGCCTTCAGCCGTAGGTTACCAACCAACATTGGCAACTGAGATGGGTTTAATGCAAGAGCGTATTACATCAACTAAAAACGGTTCTATCACTTCAGTACAAGCAGTCTATGTACCTGCCGATGACTTAACTGACCCTGCGCCAGCGACAACTTTCGCTCACTTGGACGCAACTACAGTATTGTCTCGTAAAATCGCTGAGCTAGGTATCTACCCTGCTGTGGATCCTTTGGATTCTACATCACGTATCCTTTCTCCTGCCGTTTTAGGTAACGAACACTATAATACTGCACAACGTGTAAAAGAAATTCTTCAACGTTATAAAGAATTGCAAGATATCATCGCCATCTTAGGTATGGACGAATTATCTGAAGAAGATAAATTGACAGTACACCGCGCACGTCGTGTTCAACGTTTCTTATCACAACCTTTCCACGTTGCAGAACAATTTACAGGTTTAAAAGGTGTATTGGTAGACATCAAAGATACGATCAAAGGTTTCAATATGATCATTGACGGTGAAGTAGATGAGTACCCTGAAGCTGCCTTCAACTTAGTAGGTAACATCGATGATGCTATCGAAAAAGGTAAAAAATTATTAGCAGAAGCAGTTTAATCTAGATTATATCTAAGAATAATGAAATTAACAATTATCACTCCAGACAAATTAGCATTCGAAGGCGAAGTAACATCCGTTACTGTACCGGGCACTGCGGGTTCTTTTCAAATTTTGAAAGACCACGCTGCCATCGTTTCTACTTTGGAAGATGGAAAAGTAATTATTCAACAAGGTAACGGTGGACAAGAAGTGTTCATTAAAGGTGGTGTTGTGGAAGCAAAAGACAATGTCATTACCGTGCTTGCTGAAGGAATTATCGGAGATTAAATCAACTCGATTTTATAAAATCTAAAAAGCTTCCGATAGAAATATCGGAAGCTTTTTTTTTAAAGTTTTTTTGACATTTTCTTCATTTTAGGAAGAAAATTGGCCATTGTAACAAAAAATAATTTTTTACACCTGTAGACCAATTTTAAATATGGTATACGACTAACAAAATATAAAACCGAATAAAATGAATTATTGAAAAATAAAATTTTACAAAAACATATTTAATAAAATTTTATTCTAAATACAAAATTAGCACTTTGCCTATTGCCAATTATTGTAATTCCTGCTACCTTGAGGAAATGAAAATCGAAAGTTTTTATAGAAGCTTGAGATAGCATGATTTACCACCAATATTACAACAAGGGGAACTATTATACTTAGGTAAATTTTGGGTTATGAAATATTACGATAAAAACACGTTGATCTATTTAGATGGAGCTTTTGTAAAAGCTTCCGAAGCTGCATTGGATCCCTTTGCACAGTCACTGCATTATGGGTATGCGGTGTTCGATGGTTTACGTGCGTATAATACCCACAATGGGCCACGTATCTTTAAAGCTGACATGCATTTCGATCGCTTAAAGAGATCGTGTGAAGCCGTTAATATTCCCTATCGTTGGAGCAACCGAGAGCTGATCGACATCTGTTATGAGCTCTTGGCCAACAACAACCTAAGAGAAGCTTATATACGTCCATTGGTATTGACCGGTTCAAATATGCACCTAACCTCATCAACCGAAGCAACCATCATGATGGCAGCATGGGAATGGGGGCCATATCTTGGTCAAAACCTATTAAAGGTATGTATCTCTGATATCAAAAGACCTAATCCAAAGTCGTTTAAAATTGACTCGAAGATCTCTGGGCAATATGTAAACTCCATCCTTGCGACAACAGAAGCCATCAGGAAGGGTTACGACGAAGCGTTAATGCTCGACCACGAAGGCTACGTCGCCCAAGCATCCAGTGAAAATATTTTCATCGAAAAGGATTTCAAAATCTATACGCCGCCAGTGAAGAATATTTTCCCGGGCATTACACGTCAGACTGTAAAAAACATCTGTAAAAAATTAAACTTTGAAGTCATTGAAAAGCAATTGACGGTAGAAGATATTTACACTGCTGACAGCGCTTTTTTATGCGGGACTGCGGCAGAAATTATCGGAATCAAACAAGTCGATGATGTCATCTACAAAGAAGCCTGGGAACACAGCATAGGTGCATCAATCCAAAGAAGATATAAAAATTTAGTATTAGAGAACGAAAATTATGAAGTCATCATCTAACGGCGAAAACGCAATGAACAAATACAGCCGTACATTTACACAAGACGAAACGCAACCTGCTGCAAAAGCAATGCTTTATGGTATCGGTCTTACGGATGCCGACATGGACAAAGCACAGGTCGGTATTGCCAGCATGGGATATGATGGTAATACGTGTAATATGCACTTAAATGATTTGGCACAAATTGTCAAGAAGGGCGTTTGGAACAATGATTTAGTAGGTTTGACCTTTGGAACCATTGGCGTCAGTGACGGTATGAGCAATGGTACCGATGGGATGCGTTATTCGTTGGTAAGTCGTGATGTGATCGCTGATAGTATCGAAACGATCTGTGGTGGACAGTATTATGATGGCTTGATCTCTATTCCTGGCTGTGACAAAAACATGCCCGGTGCAATTATGGCAATGGCCCGTTTGGACCGTCCTTCTTTAATGGTGTATGGCGGTACTATCGCTCCAGGCCACTATAAAGGTGAAGAATTAAACATTGTGTCTGCATTTGAAGCATTGGGACAACGCATCTGCGGAAATCTTTCGGATGAAGACTATGAAGGCATTATCAAACATACCTGCCCTGGTGCTGGTGCTTGTGGCGGAATGTATACAGCAAATACCATGGCTTCGGCAATTGAAGCCTTGGGAATGAGCTTACCATACTCATCTTCCAATCCAGCGATCTCGGAAGAAAAGAAAAATGAATGTTTAGAGGCAGGTCAACATATCCGCACGCTGCTTGAGAAAGATATCAAGCCCTCTGATATCATGACACGTAAAGCATTTGAGAACGCACTACGTACCATTGTTATCTTGGGTGGTAGTACCAATGCTGTACTTCACTTTATTGCAATAGGCAAAGCCGTAGGCGTAGACATCACGCAAGATGACTTCCAACGCATGAGTGACGAAACCCCTGTATTAGCTGACTTCAAACCATCCGGTAAATACTTGATGCAAGATCTTCAGCAATTTGGTGGAACTCCTGCTGTCATGAAATATCTTTTAAATGAAGGTTTACTTCATGGCGACTGTATTACGGTAACAGGAAAAACGGTCGCTGAGAACTTGGCTGATGTTAAATCAATCATGGAATATGACCAACCGATTATCAAACCATTGAGCGATCCAATCAAGGCTACAGGACACTTACAGATTCTTTATGGGAACTTAGCAGAGAAAGGTTCTGTTGCCAAGATCTCCGGTAAAGAAGGTGAAAAATTCACTGGTCCTGCACGCGTATTCGATGGAGAGCATGATCTAGTGGCCGGTATTGCATCTGGTAGAATCAAACCAGGAGATGTTGTCGTGATCAAAAATGAAGGTCCTGTTGGAGCACCAGGCATGCCTGAAATGCTTAAACCAACCTCCTTGATTATTGGTGCCGGTCTTGGTAAATCTGTTGCTTTAATTACCGATGGACGTTTCTCAGGTGGAACACATGGTTTTGTCGTAGGGCATATCACACCGGAATCTTACAAAGGCGGATTAATCGGTCTTGTACATGATGATGACATTATCGAGATCGATGCAGTAAATAATAGCATCAATGTGCTACTTTCCGATGAAGAGATCGCGCAACGCCGTGCCGCTTGGGTACAACCAGCGTTAAAAGTTAACAAAGGAGTTTTATACAAATACGCTAAAACTGTTGCCGATGCCTCAGAAGGCTGTGTAACGGATCAGTAGAAAATAAAAACAGAGACATTAAGCAAATAGAGACCTAAACAATCGATGCTTAATGTCTCAGATCTTATATCTAAATACTAAAAAGACTGAATAATCAACAATAAAAAAATCAACGTAATGAGTACACTGGAAATAACAGAAAATAAGGCCGCTACAGCGCAGCAAACTCCGACACAAATTTCGGGATCGAAAGCTGTATTGGAGGCCTTATTGAGCGAAGGAGTTGATACCGTATTTGGTTATCCTGGAGGCGCAATTATGCCGATCTATGATGCCCTTTATGATTATACGGATCGTCTGAAGCATATTTTAGTGCGCCATGAACAAGGTGGAATCCACGCGGCGCAAGGTTATGCAAGAACTTCAGGTCGTACAGGCGTCGTCTTTGCGACAAGTGGTCCTGGAGCAACAAACCTAGTTACTGGACTGGCTGATGCCATGATCGATAGTAACCCTATCGTCTGTGTCACAGGTCAGGTCTTTGCTTCACTCTTGGGAACAGATGCTTTTCAGGAAACAGATGTCATCAATATCACGGCACCAGTCACAAAATGGAACTACCAAGTCACCGACGCAACTGAAATTCCAGCTGCACTCGCAAAAGCATTTTATATTGCCAGCACAGGTCGTCCAGGACCGGTATTGATCGATATCACTAAAAATGCACAGCTACAATTGTTCGATTACTTCGGTTACGAAAAATGCAACCACGTACGTAGCTATAGACCTGCACCACAAGTTCGTAAAGAATATGTTGAGCAGGCAGCCGAGTTAATCAACAAAGCAAAAAAACCATTTGTTCTTTTTGGACAAGGCATCATTCTTGGAAAAGCAGAGGAAGAGTTCAAAGCTTTTATCGAGAAGACAGGAATTCCATCGGCATCGACTGTCATGGGCTTAAGTGCACTTCCAACGGATCATAAACTTCACGTAGGGATGTTGGGTATGCATGGTAACTATGCGCCAAATGTCATGACCAATGAATGTGATGTTTTAATAGCCATTGGTATGCGTTTCGATGACCGTGTAACAGGTCGTTTGGACAAATATGCCAAACAAGCAAAAGTAATCCATTTGGATATAGACCCAGCAGAGATTGACAAAAACGTACAGACAACCGTACCTGTATGGGGCGACTGTAAAGAGTCACTTCCAATGCTGACGGAATTGGTAAACGCTACAGATCATTCCGCCTGGCTTGCACAATTCCGTGAACTTGAAAAAGAAGAAATCAAAGAAGTCATCCAAAATGAACTTCACCCACAAACAGATATTATGACCATGGGTGAGGTCATCAATGTGTTGAATGAATTGACAGGCGGTGATGCGATCATTACAACGGACGTCGGTCAACACCAAATGGTAACTTGTCGCTATGCTAAATTCAACAACAGCAAATCGAATGTAACCTCAGGAGGCTTAGGAACGATGGGCTTTGGTCTTCCGGCAGCCATCGGTGCCTGGTACGGCGCTCCAGAGAAAACTGTCGTAGCAATCATCGGTGATGGTGGTATACAAATGACGATCCAGGAGCTAGGAACGATTATGCAATTTGGCGCAAAAGTCAAAATCATGATCCTCAATAATGAATTCTTGGGCATGGTACGTCAGTGGCAGCAATTGTTCCACGACAGACGTTATTCATTCGTGAATATCACGAGTCCTGACTTTGTTGCTGTAGCGAAAGGCTATTACATCGACGGTCAGAAGATTTCGGAACGTAAAGACCTACGTAATGCCCTGAAAACCATGATTGATCACGACGGAGCATATCTATTGGAAGTGATGGTAGGTAAGGAAAACAATGTATTTCCAATGGTTGCACAAGGAACATCGGTATCTGAGATACGTTTAAAGTAGAATTTAACATGGAAAAACAAGAATATACCATCACCCTATATACAGAGAATTCAATCGGTCTTATCGGTCGGATCTCAACAATTTTTTCAAGAAGAAAAATCAATATTGAAAGCTTGAATACTTCTCCTTCTGAAGTAGAAGGAATACATCGTTTTACCATCGTAATTACGGAGGCTGAAGATGTTCTGCGTAAGCTTTGTCGTCAACTGGAAAAACAGATTGATATCCTCAAGGCCTATTACAACACCAATGATGAAGTGATCTGGCAAGAACAGGCGTTGTATAAAGTACCTGCCGATGTTGTCAATGAAAAAGTATATGTAGAACGTTTATTACGTCAATATGGTGCCAATGTTGTTGTGATCCGCAACGACTACATCGTCTTTGAAACTGCAGGTCACCGCGAGGAGATCGATAAGTTGACAGAAGAACTGACCAAATATGGTTTGATCGAATTTGTCCGTGGCGCACGTATCGCCATCATTAAAGATAGTGCAGGTTTCCATTCCAAATTGGTTCAGTTTGAAGCCAAGGAACCATCGATAGAAATTGTAGAAAACGAGTATCTCGACAAAAGAGATGACGTATTTACGATGTAAGCTTTAATAGTATTATGCAAGAGACATTTAAATTTATCTTAAAGTCACGTCAAAAATTCATTGAATTACTTGACGGTCTTTCCATTGAACAGCTTAACAAAATTCCCGCGGGATTTAACAACAATATCATCTGGAATTTTGCCCACATTGTCGTCAGCACACAGACTTTGGTTTATGTCCGTACAGGAATCAAGGCCGATACGACTTGGGTGAACTATAACGAAGATTATAAAAAAGACACCAAGCCAACCCGCTTTGTTGAACAAGCAGAGGTTGATGAATTGAAAGAAATCGCAATCCGCAGTATTGAGCAAATTGCTGCTGACTATGAAAACGGTGTTTTCGGAGAAATCACCTCTTTTTCAACAGCAACCTATGGCTATCCAATGGATACCATTGAAGAAGTTATAGCCCTGACATCAGGACACGATAACGTTCATTTCGGTTACGCAATGGCTCAACGCAGATTAGTACAATAATTAAAATAAATAATCAACAACCCATAACAGAAAGAAAGTAAAACAATGGCAAATTATTTCAACACCTTACCGCTTAGAGAGCAGTTAGAACAATTAAGTCACGCTGAATTCATGGACAACACCGAATTCACGGATGGTGTAAACGCTTTAAAAGGTAAAAAAATCGTAATCGTAGGATGTGGTGCGCAAGGCTTGAACCAAGGTTTAAACTTAAGAGATAGCGGACTGGACGTTTCTTATGCTTTGCGTAAAGAAGCTATTGAACAAAAAAGAGATTCTTGGAAAAACGCTACGGACAACAACTTTAACGTAGGCACTTACGAAGAATTGATCCCATCTGCGGATTTAGTTATCAACTTGACTCCAGATAAACAACATACTTCAGTAATCAACGCTGTAATGCCCTTGATGAAAGAAGGCGCCACGTTATCGTATTCACACGGTTTCAACATCGTTGAAGAAGGTATGCAAATCCGTAAAGATATTACTGTCATCATGGTTGCTCCAAAATGTCCAGGTTCTGAGGTTCGTGCAGAGTACCTTCGTGGTTTTGGTGTTCCTACTTTAATCGCTGTTCACCCGGAAAATGATCCACAAGGAAAAGGCTGGGCTGAAGCAAAAGCGTACTGTGTAGGGACAGGTGGACACAAGGCTGGTGTATTGAAATCTTCATTCGTAGCTGAGGTAAAATCAGATTTGATGGGTGAGCAAACAATTCTTTGTGGATTGTTGCAAACAGGATCGATCTTGTCTTTCGACAAAATGATCGAGAAAGGTATCGAAGCTGGTTACGCATCGAAATTGGTACAATACGGTGTAGAAGTGATTACGGAAGCCTTGAAACATGGTGGTGTAAGCGGAATGATGGACCGTTTGAGCAACCCTGCAAAAGTAAAAGCATTTGAGATCTCAGAAGAATTGAAGGATATCATGCGTCCTTTATTCCAAAAACACCAAGATGATATCATGTCAGGTCACTTTAGCAAGACCATGATGGAAGATTGGGCAAATGGTGATGCAAATTTATTGAAATGGAGAGCCGAAACAGGTGAAACTGCATTCGAAAAAACACCTGCTGGTGATGTTAAAATCAACGAACAAGAATACTTCGACAACTATACGCTAATGGTTGCTTTCATCCGTGCAGGTGTTGAATTGGCATTCGAAACAATGGTTGAAGCAGGTATCAAACCAGAATCAGCATACTACGAATCATTGCACGAAACACCATTGATCGCTAACACAATCGCTCGCAAGAAGTTGTTCGAAATGAACCGTGTTATCTCTGATACAGCAGAATACGGTTGTTACCTATTCGACCAAGCTTGTAAACCTTTGTTGGCAGACTTCATGAAAACTGTTGATACGGATTTAGTCGGTAAAAACTTTAACGACAACAAAGATGCTGCAGTTGATAACGCACAATTGGTTGTCATCAATGAAATTTTGCGTGATCACCCTGTAGAAATCGTTGGTCGCAAATTGCGTAAAGCGATGACTGCAATGAAAGCGATCAAAACTGTTTAAAAGTCCATACGAAATTATACATGCTCCAAAAATCATGAATATTTCGTAATTTAGTATATTGAAATCAAGGTGATATTGAGACATTTACAATATCACCTTGATTCATATAAAAATAACATAAGAGAGATTAAAAAATGTCAAAAACATTAGTAGAAAAGATTTGGGATGCTCACGTCGTCAAGCGTGAAGAAGGGTTTCCGGATATTATTTATATCGACACCCACTTGATTCATGAAGTTACTTCACCTCAAGCTTTCGATGGTTTGCGTAAAAGAGGAATCCCAGTTTTTCGTCCAAAGCAAACGGTAGCTACTGCCGACCACAACGTACCGACACTCAATCAACATTTACCGATCAAAGAAGAGCTATCCCGTTATCAAGTTGATATGCTCACCAAAAATTGCGCTGAATTTGGTATTGAATTATATGGTTTGGGGCATCCATACCAAGGGATTGTACACGTTATTGGTCCGGAGCTGGGTATTACCCTACCAGGTAAAACGATGGTCTGTGGCGATAGTCATACCTCAACACATGGTGCTTTTGGAGCTATTGCTTTTGGTATTGGAACCTCTCAAGTTGAACAGGTCTTCGCAACGCAATGTTTATTGCAGTCGAAGCCAAAAACAATGAAAATTGAAGTCAACGGTACCCTTCAAAAAGGAGTTGGGGCAAAAGATATCATCCTATATATCATCTCCAAAATCTCTGCTGCGGGCGGTACAGGTTACTTTATTGAATATGCTGGATCAGCAATCCGTTCATTAAGCATGGAAGCACGTATGACCATTTGTAACATGAGTATCGAAATGGGTGCACGTGGAGGCTTAATTGCTCCGGATCAGATCACTTTCGACTATGTAGAAGGTCGTGAATTCGCACCGAAAGGTGAAGAATGGGATAAAGCCCTAGCGTACTGGAAAACATTGTATTCTGACGAAGATGCCATCTTTGATAAAGTGTTGACTTTTGATGCTGCAGACATTGCGCCAATGATTACTTATGGTACCAATCCAGGCATGGGTATGGGTATTGCGGAGCATATTCCAGCAACTAGCGCACAAGCGGAATCAGAAAGACCATCGTACCAAAAAGCATTGGATTACATGGGCTTCAAAGATGACTCAACAGTCTTAGGCAACCGTGTTGATTATGTGTTCATCGGAAGTTGTACCAATTCCCGTATTGAAGATTTACGTGAAGTAGCTTCATTCGTTAAAGGCAAGCAAAAAGCACAAGACGTTGAAGTATGGATTGTACCGGGCTCAAAACAAGTAGAAAAACAAGCTAAAGAAGAAGGCTTGGATAAAATATTTGAAGCGGCAGGATTCCAGTTACGTGAACCAGGATGCTCGGCATGTTTAGGTATGAACGAAGATAAAATCCCTGCTGGTAAATATTGTGTTTCGACTTCAAATAGAAATTTCGAAGGGCGTCAGGGACCGAATGCCCGCACCATGCTGGTATCTCCTTTGACAGCAGCAGCTGCGGCAGTAACAGGTAAAGTAACAGATGTAAGAGAGTTGATCTAAGCAGAAAAAAATGAAAAAATTTGAAACTTTAACGTCACAGGTAGTCCCTCTACCTATCGAAAATATTGATACCGATCAAATTATACCCGCACGCTTTCTAAAAGCAACTACGCGCGAAGGTTTTGGTGATAATTTATTCCGCGACTGGCGTTTTGATACAGACAATCAGCCTAAAACTGACTTTGTATTGAACAACCCAACCTATACAGGAAAAATATTGGTTGCCGGTAAAAACTTTGGTTGTGGTTCAAGCCGCGAGCATGCTGCATGGGCTATTCAAGACTATGGTTTTGATGTGGTCATCAGCTCATTCTTTGCCGATATATTCAAAGGAAATGCCCTTAACAATGGTGTATTACCGATTCAGGTACCCGAAGAGTTTTTGGCAAAAATCTTCGAATTGGTGCACCAAAATCCGACAACAGCGATTATCGTTGATCTTGAAAAACAAACAGTCATGTTGACAGAGACAGGTGATCAATTTGAGTTTGAAATCAATCCATACAAAAAATCATGTTTGATCAATGGATATGATGACATTGATTTTATCCTTAACCAGAAAGATTCAATCGAAGCATTTGAAGCAAACAGACAATGGTAGATCCTGTCGTCCATATTGCCAATTTAACCATTCAGTACGGTAAAGATACCGTACTGCAAGACTTAAATTGGCAAATTTTTCCTGGCCAACAATGGATCTTAGGCGGTCCTAGCGGTACAGGAAAAACCACACTTGCAAAAGCGATTGCCGGGCAATTGAAGTATGAAGGCGAGATCACATTCCACCTTAATCCAACAAGCCCACTGCCGGCAAAAATTCACTACGTTTCCAATTGGTTTCAATTTACCAATCTTGAAGGCGATCGCAATTTCTATTACCAACAGCGCTACAACAAATTTGCAAAAAACGATACATTAACGGTTTTTGCTGAGTTGAAACATTTTGCGCAAGAAGAACAGCTTTCTTTTGAAAACGTACGTTCTTACCTGAACATTTTTGGATTCGAAAATTTCAAAGACCAGCAGTTGATTGAACTTTCGAGTGGCGAACACAAAAGACTGCAATTGATCAAGGCCTTGTGGCTTCAACCTCAGGTGCTCATTATCGACCAGCCTTATACAGGACTAGATGCACAGTCTCGGGAAGATCTCAATCAGATTTTCGATCAGCTTGCGGATAAAGGAGTTACCTTGTTGTTGATAAGTAATGATGACGAACAACCGGAATGTATCAATCGTTTTGCGGAGATCCAGCATGGTAAGATTGTTATTCGCCAAAATAGCAATGCGTTATCCAGAGGATTGCCCCGCACAAGAAAGGCACTCCCCTATTTTCTGCAACGAGCCCCTGAAGTAACTTCTCCGATCATGGTAAAAATGAACAAGATCAATATCTCCTATGGCGAAAAACAAGTCTTAAAGAATATTGACTGGGAAGTAAAAGCCGGCGAAAAATGGTTGCTACAAGGGCATAATGGTTCAGGAAAATCCACGTTGCTCAGTTTAATCAACGGCGATCATCCACAGGCCTATGCCAACGACATCCATCTTTTTGGCAAAAAAAGAGGATCTGGAGAAAGCATTTGGGATATCAAAGAACATTTGGGTATTATATCGCCAGAATTGCATTGGTACTATGATATGAATGCCAACGTTGGGCAGACTATTGCTTCTGGATTTTTTGATTCCATGAGCCTATACCAGCGATTAGGATTTGAACAACAGCAAAAGCTCGAGCAAATTCTCCATTTTTTTGACCTTAAAGAGGTTAAACACAAAACCTTGGGGTCGTTACCATTAGGCCAACAACGTTTGGTCCTATTGGCTCGCACGATCGTGAAGCATCCAGAATTGCTGATTTTGGACGAACCATGTCAGGGCTTAGATAAAGAGCAGACTCAGTATTTCAACGATGTCATTGATGACCTCAGTAAAAGTGGCCAGACGCTCATTTATGTAGGGCACTTCCAAACACAACTACCAACCTGCATTGACAATAAAATCGTGTTGGAAAAAGGAGAAGTAAAGGCTGTATCCGAAGTTATCCACAAAAAAGAAGCTTTATCCACATGAAAAATGTGGATAACTTCAATTAATTCGAAAACAAGAACAAAAAAATAAAAAGAGAATCAAGCTATCGGCTAAACACTGGAAATCAAAAGTCAAAAATAAAGACAATACAATAGGGCTTAGGCCTATCTTCCAAAGTTTCAATATACATATCGCTGATAGCTCAATACTAAAAATACAATGAAGAAAAATATTTTAATCATACCTGGAGATGGCATCGGCCAAGAAGTAACAACTTGGGGTAAAAAAGTTTTAGAAAAAATCGGTGAAAATTATGGTCATGAATTCAGCTTTGATGAAGCTATCATGGGCCATACTGCAATTGAAGCTACGGGCAACCCTCTTCCTGATGAAACATTAGCGAAAGCAAAAGCTTCTGATGCGATCCTTTTCGGCGCCATTGGCCATATCAAGTATGATAATGATCCTTCTGCTAAAGTAAGACCTGAACAAGGCTTGTTGAAAATCCGTAAAGAACTAGGTCTTTATGCAAATCTTCGTCCAATCCTTTTATTCGACGAGTTATTGGATGCTTCGAGTTTAAAACCTGAAATTCTTCAAGGTACAGATATCCTTTTCTTCCGTGAATTGACAGGTGATGTGTATTTTGGTGAAAAAAACCGTAATGAGGACAACACCTTTGCGTCAGATCTGATGAACTACCACCGTTACGAGGTTGAACGTATCGCACGTAAAGCTTATGATGCAGCACGCACACGTAACAAAAGATTATGCTCTGTTGATAAAGCCAATGTATTGGAAACATCCCGCCTATGGAGAGAAGTGGTACAGGAGATCGCAAAAGAATATCCGGATGTTGAAACTGAGCACATGTTTATCGATAATGCAGCCATGCAATTGGTTAAAAATCCGAAGAAATTCGATGTGGTATTGACGGCCAATCTTTTTGGTGATATCTTGACAGACGAAGCGTCACAGATCGCAGGCTCAATGGGTATGTTGGCTTCTGCTTCCGTAGGTGATGGCACAGGCTTCTTCGAACCTATCCACGGCTCAGCACACGATATCGCTGGTCAAAATAAAGCAAATCCACTTGCTTCAATTTTATCTGCAGCCTTGATGCTTGATATTAGCTTTGGTCTACAGGACGAAGCTAAAGCTGTTACCAATGCTGTTGCTGAAACATTAAAAGCTGGTTGGAGAACCGGTGATATTGCCAACAGCAGCACTGAATCTTCAAAAATCTTAGGTACTCAGGAAATGGGTGAAAAAGTATTGGAGTTTATTAAATAGTATACCCTTTTTAATTTGTAAATCTTTTGAATTAAGAAATTATGTTACACGATCCTAATCATCTTTACATTTTCGACACCACCTTACGTGATGGCGAACAGGTACCAGGCTGCCAATTAACTACTCCAGAGAAAATTGAGATTGCTAAAGACTTGGAAAAACTAGGGGTAGATATTATCGAAGCCGGTTTCCCAGTGTCTAGCCCTGGTGATTTTCAATCGGTGGTAGAATTATCTAAAGCGGTGAACGATGTTATTATATGTGCATTGACCCGTGCCAATCAAAACGATATTGACGTAGCTGCCGAGGCATTAAAATATGCCAAACGCCCACGTATCCATACCGGTATTGGTTCTTCGGACATGCATATCAAATATAAATTCAACAGCACAAGAGAAGAAATTTTAGAACGTGCTGTTGCGGCTGTAAAACATGCCAAATCCTATGTGGAAGATGTCGAGTTTTATGCAGAAGATGCTGGTCGCGCAGACTTGGAATTTCTAGCTAAAATGGTTGAGTCGGTGATTGCGGCTGGTGCTACGGTGGTCAACATACCTGATACAAACGGTTATTGTTTACCAGACCAATATGGTTCAAAAATCAACTACCTAAAGGAGAATGTACGCAATATCGATCAGGCAATTATTTCCGCACATTGTCACAATGACCTAGGACTTGCAACAGCAAATTCTATCGCTGCCATTCAAAATGGAGCCCGCCAGGTAGAATGTACGATCAACGGTATCGGTGAACGTGCCGGAAACACGTCGCTTGAAGAAGTAGCTATGATCCTTAAAGTACACAACCAGTCGTTTGGAAGCTTAACATCAAACATCGATAGCCGCATGTTTACGTACTTATCGCGCAAGGTAAGTGAAATGATGAACATGCCTGTCCAACCGAATAAAGCGATCGTTGGCCGTAATGCCTTCGCGCATAGCTCGGGTATCCACCAAGATGGTTTCCTAAAACACCGCGAAAACTATGAGATCATCAGACCAGAAGATGTTGGTTTGATTGAAGCTGATATTATTTTAACTGCACGTTCAGGAAGACATGCCCTTAAACACCATTTGGAGCGTTTAGGCTTCCATCTTGAAAAAGATGATTTAGCAGATTGCTATCAACGTTTCTTGGTTTTAGCCGACGAAAAGAAAAATATTTGTGATGATGACCTAAAAAGCCTCATCCAGGAAAAAATATAAAAAAAGGAAGGCTGCAGATGCAGCCTTTTTTTATCATAAGTACATTTTTTAAAAGGATCCATATGACGCATAGCTGATTATTATTTTAGCCTGTGTTCAGACGGTCTTCCATTCAAAATCAACTAAATTTAAACACTGTATAGGTAGAATCTCTCATATAACAGCGAATATCTGCGTTTTATTTGCTACCTTAACTAGGCAATCATCTAACAATGAATCTATCAACCTTAAACATCAATTCAGAAGCTACACTTGACCGCATCAAGTCTGTGGTCAACAGAACACCGCTTCAATATAATCGGCATCTGTCCGAAAAATACGGTGCCGAAGTCTATCTCAAACGGGAGGATTTACAAGTCGTACGTTCCTATAAATTACGCGGTGCCTACAATAAAATTATCTCCTTAACAGCGGAAGAGCGACAACGCGGCGTTGTATGTGCGAGTGCAGGTAACCACGCCCAAGGCGTTGCTTTCTCCTGCAATAAACTCGACATCAAAGGTGTGATATTTATGCCGGGACCGACACCACGCCAAAAGATCTCACAAACGGAAATGTGGGGTAACGGTAATGTAGAGATTATCTTGACCGGAGACACTTTTGATGACTGTCAAAAAGCGGCGTTGGCTTACACAGCAGAGCATGGCATGACTTTCATCCCGCCATTTGATGATCTCAAAGTTGTGGAAGGACAGGGTACTGTGGCCGTTGAAGCTCTACAAGATCTTCCCGATATGGATGCCATATTTATCCCAATTGGTGGCGGTGGACTTGCCGCGGGAGTGAGCTATTACCTGAAGAGTAAAAACAAAGCGATCAAATGTTATGGTGTTGAACCCGAAGGAGCTCCTTCTATGCAAGCGGCTTTGACACATGGCGCACCGATCGAGCTCGAGCATATCAACAAATTTGTTGATGGGGCCGCCGTTAAAAAGATCGGTGCAACGACATTTGAAATTGCCAAACAATTGTTGGATGATACACGCTCTATTCCTGAAGGAAAGATCTGTACCTGTATCCTAGAGCTGTATAATAAGGATGCAATTGTCGTTGAGCCCGCGGGTGCTTTATCGGTAGCTGCTCTTGAATTTCACAAAGATGAAATTAAAGGCAAGAAGGTCGTCTGCATCATATCCGGTGGAAACAACGATATCGACCGCATGAGTGAAATCAAAGAATTGTCTCTACTTTACGAAGGCTACAAACATTATTTTATCGTTCGTTTCCCACAACGCCCAGGTGCATTAAAACTCTTCGTTTCTGAAGTATTGGGACCTAAGGATGATATTACCCGTTTTGAGTTTATCAAAAAAACAGAACGCGAAAGAGGTCCAGCGCTAGTCGGCATTGAGCTCAACAAGCCTGAGGATTACGAAACATTGATTGAACGCATGAAAGAATATAAGTTTGATGTCATTGAAATCAACAAAGACCAGACACTATTTGAATATCTTGTTTAAATAATAGGTATAAATGAAAAAAGCCAGTGATTCGTATCCTGGCTTTTCTCGTTTATATAACCAAAAGACCTCGCCCGAAGTCTTCAAAAAAAACTAACAATTCCATAACTTGAAAAATCTTATATTTCCTTTATTAAAAGCTATTTAGTAGCTGAGGATAGATCGATAAATTATTTTTATTTGACCGAAGGCATATTGCATATAAAAAGTAATTTATCTAAGTTTAATTGTTTAATCAATAATATACGCAAAATGAGAGTACTAATTTTAACAATCCTGACCTTAATAGGTCAACTTACCTTTGCTCAGACAGACAAAAGTAAACGCCCGAGTCCTCCAGACAACACCAAAGTAACCACCACCGATGGTGTCACGATCGACATTAATTATAGCCGCCCTTCATTGAAAGGCCGTCAGCTTGGTGTTGATATCGCCCCTATCGGCATTGTATGGCGTACTGGAGCGAATGAAGCGACCACCATCGAATTTAATAAAGATGTATTGGTTGAAGGCAAGAAATTAGCCGCTGGAAAATATGGTCTTTACAGTATCCCTGGAGAACACGAAACAACGATTATGTTCAATAAAGTGTGGAATCAGTGGGGAACAAAATATGATGCCAACGAAGATGCCCTCCGCGTTTCCGTAAGCAACGCTACTGCAAGTACCTCACAGGAACAATTTAAGATCAACGCTACTCCGCAAGGAACTATTTCTTTGGAGTGGGGACAGTATGTCGTTCCATTTACGGTTAAAGTGAGTAAATAGCAAAAAAACTTATTTATGATTACGCAAGTCTACCATTGTATAAATGGAAGCGCAAGGTTTATTCAGACCAATGAACTCGTTGCATTTCGCGATAAACCAAACGATTGATTCTATTGATACTTTAGTAAAAAAACACAAATCAATAAAACAAATACTTCATTCAATATAAAAGGGGCAGTCCAAGGTTTGCAGTGCCCCCAAAAAGTTAGACACTTTCTGGGGGCATTTTTTATGAATAAGAAAAAGAAGCACAGCTTTGAATTTAAGCTGAGCTGTGTTAAACAGATGGATGAGCATTATCGCTCTGCAAAATCTCTTGGCAGAGAATTAGGAATCGCCTATTCGTTACTTGATACCTGGTATAGGATATATAAGTATCATGGATCTGCAGGACTTCTTCCCAGAAAAGGGAAAAGGATCTTTAGCCCGTCTTTTAAGTTGTCAGTCCTTAACGCAATCCGTGAAGAAAGTTTATCTTTGAAAGAGGCTCGCGTGCGCTTCGACCTTTCCTCGGATGACCACATTATCAACTGGCAGAAAAGACTGGATGAGTTTGGTCCGGCAGGATTGGAGCCGCGGGCTAAAGGAAGACAACCTATGACTAAGAAATCAAACCAACAGATCAAGCGAAAGGTCAGGAAAACGAATAAACCACTCACGCGTGAAGAGGAACTTTTGCAGGAGAACGAGTATTTACGGGCGGAAAATGCTTTGCTAAAAAAGCTCCAAGCCTTAGCTCAAGAAGAAAACAAGCGCAAGCCATAATGGAGCTAAGGCATCAATTCGACCTGGATACCATGTTGAGCTGTGTTAAAATGGCAAGGAGTACTTTTTATTATTACTCCGGGAAATCAGGACAACCGGACAGGTATGAACGGGTAAGGAACCTGATCAGCAGGATATACCATGACCATAAGGGGCGCTTTGGCTATCGCCGTATCGTACTGATGCTCAGACGACATGGAGAGGGTATCAACCATAAGACCGTGCTTAGGCTGATGGGAGAAATGAAGCTGAAGAGCCTGATCAGGGTGAAAAAATACCGGTCCTACCGGGGTGACCTGGGCAAGATAGCTCCCAATATCCTTAACAGGGAATTCAAGGCTGACAGCCCAGCCCAAAAATGGGCTACTGATGTTACAGAGTTCAAAGTCAGGGGAAGAAAGCTCTACCTTACCCCGATCATTGATCTGTTCAATCAGGAAATTATCAGTTATGAGCTTACTGACAGACCGGTGTTCAAGGCGGTAATGGACATGTTGAAAAAATCACTTCCTTTTGCAAAAGTATCCTCACAGTTGATTTTACATTCAGATCAGGGATGGCAATATCAAATGCAGAAGTATCAACAGTGGCTCAAAGAAAACGGAATCACTCAAAGCATGTCCAGAAAAGGAAATTGCCTTGATAATGCTGTAATTGAAAATTTCTTTGGAACTTTAAAATCAGAGCTGTTCTATCTAAAACAATATGAATCAACAGAGAAGTTAAAAAGCGAAATAGAAGATTATATATCCTATTACAATAATCAACGGATAAAACTAAATTTAAATGGAATGAGCCCGACAGAATATCGAGCTCATTATTACAAATCTAATTAACTAAATTTGTCCAATCTTTTGGGGGCAGTCCAGGTTGGATAGCCCCTTTTATATTGAATTTTTACCGAATCCCTATACAGGTACTTTTCAAATATTCAATTCTCAGAGGGTTTGTTTTTACTTTTTAGACACCTTCTTTTACATTGAATCCTTGTACACCTTAACACTATTGCTTCTGGTTAATCGACCGGTTATTTTTTAAGGTATTTTTCCAAAAATTGATCCTGCTCCCAAAGTAAATGGAAGATATTTTCTTTGGCGACATATCCATGAGCTTCGCGTGGTAAAATGACCATACGCACGGGAGCTCCCAAATTTTTCAGGGCCTGGAAATAGCGTTCCGTCTGCAGGGTGAATGTTCCGGGATTATTATCGGCTCCGCCATGAACCAACAAAAGTGGGGTTTTCATCCGATCAGCACTCACAAATGGAGACATGGTCATATACAAGGCTGGATCATCCCAGAAGTTACGTTGTTCACTCTGAAAACCAAATGGTGTTAAGGTCCGATTGTATGCTCCAGAACGCGCTATTCCTGCGGCAAACAATTTTGAATTGGACAACAGGTGTGCTGTCATAAACGCACCATAGGAATGCCCACCCACAGCAACTTTTTTCCGATCGATATAACCCAAATGATCTACCGCATCAATTGCAGCTTCGGCATTTGCCACAAGTTGCTCAATAAAGGTATCATTCGGTTCTTTTGTTCCCTCTCCAACAATAGGGAAGGCCGCATTATCCAATACAGCATAGCCCTTCGATACCCAGTAGATAAAAGAGCCATAACTTGGGAAGGTAAACTCCTTCGGATTGGCCGTGCTTTGTCCGGCTGTATTCTTGTCCTTATATTCCCGTGGATAAGCCCACATTAGCAGAGGCAACTTCTCTTTCTTCGTAAAATCATAACCGGCTGGTAAATATAATGTTCCGGAAAGTTCGACTCCATCCTTGCGCTTGTATTTTAAAATCTCTTTATGAACTTTTTCCAACGATTTAAACGGGTTTTCCAACGTGGTGAGCGTCACCTGTTTCCCCGATTTCATATTTTTCATGAAATAATTCGGATAAATGGATGCTGACTGAAGCGAAATCAACAGATCACCAGTTTTAGGGTTCACTAGTTGGGCGATACGTTCTTGCATTTCAGATACTGGAGCAGTGTAGATGCGTTTTTTCTTCAATGAATGCAGATCAAGCTCATCCACAAAAGGAAACTCGCCATTTTTAGTAAAACCCTTACCTACAAACAACACCTTATCCTTATCTATATACATCGAATAAGTGCCTAAACTATTTTTTTCCATATACACATCTCCCGGATCATTATAGACGTTCTGACTGTTCCGCTCGTGCAATAGTTTGGATTCTCCCGAAGAAGGATTCACCACAAAAGTTTTTGCGTTTCTCGTATCATACCATTGCGAATTGATCAATGCATATTTATCATTCCCCCATGTTACACCAGCATAACGGTCTTTGATTTTAAAAATAAGCTTTCCCGCACCATCGTAAGGGTACGATAAAGTATATAAGGCATCACGAAACTCCGCAGGTTTGTTCGCATCCCCGCCATCCAAGGCTTCTACATAAGCCAACGTAGCTGGCTGATCACTCCGCCAATGCCAGGCACGTTTTCCCGATCGTGTCGACGAAAAACCTTTCGGCATTACCTCTGTCAAGGCTGTCTCATTCACAAGCGCTATTTCCTTGCCCAATCGGTCATAAATTCGAACCTGCTGTGGAAAAGACGAGACCGGAACTACGTAGGAATAAGGTTTTGTGATCGTCGTGATCATCACATACTCACCATCCGGCGAGAAACTGATCCCTGTATAAATGGCTTTATCTTTAAAGGAAGAAATCTTGCCGTCCAGATCTACAAGTTCAAGGTTGGATTGCACCAATGTTTCAAAATTCACTTCATCCTGCGGATTTTTAAGCAGGTCTTGGTATGTCCTCAATTGGGACACCTTCCCATCACTTGTTGAGACAATAGGTCCTGTCGGCAAATCTTTTGAGGGGTCCAACAGCGCAGCCCTATCCTTTGGCAGGCTTGTTATTATTAAACCGGAAGAATTTCTCAGCCACTGAAATGGTGCTGTCAATGTTCCATTCAAATTGTAAGCTGTCAACTGTTTGACATTTCGCGTTGCAAGATCAATGACAAATAAGGCCGTTCCACTTTCATTTGTATTGCTAAATGCCAAACGCTTATTGTCTGGAGAGAACACAAAATTGGCCATCGCCGCTTTTTCGGGCATCCCCGCGAAGTCGGAAAATTCCATATTTTGTCCTATTTTTTTCAAGGCAATCTTATCGAAAAAGATTGTCGAACTTTCCATGTTCGTCTTCGGATTAATCCGCAATCCAGCCAGTTTCATTTCTTCTTGGCCTAAGTCTGCCAGGCTTTTATATGTAGGCCGGAATGTAAATAACATCCAATTTCTATCGCTTGAAATCTTTATCTGAGGGGGGCGTACATAATCGGCTAAGGCCAAAATTTCAGTAGAGGGTTTTTGAAAGGTAATGTTTTCCTGCGCTTGCGTCTGTAGCGACGCTAGAAGCAAGAGACCATAGAATAGTTTCTTCATAAATTTATTTTTCAAATTAGGGCAAAATAAGATAATAAAATTTTCATAAAAAAGCAAGCTTTGTAGCTTTTTTATGACAGTAAAATTAAACTTAAATCATTTGTAAAATAGGGGTAAAATTTACGAATTTAAAGTTATCCACATTTACAAATGTAAGATAATCAACAACTTACAAACACTAATTTGCAGCAAACGCATTCTCTGACAAACTTTTACCCAAAATGTGGAAAAGTCAAACTACCGCATCGAAAGAAAATATAAGATATTTGTTAAGCTAATGAAAGAATTGGCAACTCAACGAAGTTTTTAAGTATCGAAACACAGACTTTTCTTTTTGATGGATTGTCTATTTTAAATGGCCAGATGCACCTTAAATCTGGTCTCCCCGATTAAAATTGATACCATTAACTCCGTACCGAGTTTTTCTATAAAGATTGGAATAAAAAAATAAACAAGTAAACATGGCAAGAATTATCAAATTTGAGAAAAACGATTGTGCTCCTTGTGCACAAGTATCGGCTTATTTGGATCAAAAAGGTATCCAATATGAAACGGTTAATCCTTTTGATGAACCAGACTTGGCCGCAAGATTCAAAATCCGCACAGTTCCTACGGTAATTGTGTTGGAAAATGAAGAAATTCAACACCGTATCATTGGCTTTAAACCAGAGGAATTGGCTGCCATTGCACTTTAATAAATTCAGCGTATCATTAAAATGAAACAGTGACATGATACACATTTATTATGATTCTAGAACGGGCAACGTACAACGTTTTATGGATAAAGTAGCGCAGATAACGGGTTGGCAAATCCATAAGATTACCGCCGATTTAACGGTAAAAGACCCTGGTCATTTGGTCACTTTCACCACAAATTTTGGACAGGTGCCCGAAAACACAAAAGAATTCATGAAACGCGAAGCTAAAAATATCTATTCTGTTACTTCCAGTGGCAACCGCAACTGGGGACCGAATTTTGGTCTAGCAGCTGATCGCATTTCACAGGATTTCGACATTCCACTGGCGTTCAAATTTGAACTGTCCGGAACAATGGAAGATATTAATCAATTTATTGACATCTTAAAGAACTTTTGCGATGGTAGCAAACGAAGTAGCAAAAAACTGGATATTGCTTAATAATGAAATCATGATTAAGCATGATGACGAATTCAGCTTACATAAAGATAAGGAAGCGGTTCGTGCATATTTCTTGGAATATGTAAATAAGAACACCGTGTTCTTTTATACATTAAAAGAAAAAATAGACTATTTGGTAGAAAACAACTATTATATTGACTTTTACCAATGGTTTACATTTGAAGAGATGGAAACGGTATTCAACTATGTCTATGCGAAGAAATTCCGTTTCGAATCTTTTATGGCGGCATTCAAATTCTTCCAGAGCTACGCTTTACGTGATGACTCTGGCGAGAAGTTTTTAGAGCGTTATGAAGACCGTGTAGTTGCTGTTTCCTTGTTCTTAGCAAGAGAAGAGGGTGTTCAAAAAGCAATTGAGTACGCAGAAATCATGATCAATCAAGAATATCAGCCAGCGACCCCTACATTCTTAAATGCAGGAAAGAAACGCTCGGGTGAATTGGTATCTTGTTTCTTGGATGAAATCGGCGACAACTTGAATGGTATCGGTTATGCTGTTGATTCCGCAATGAAGCTGTCTTCTATCGGTGGTGGTGTATCCTTCAATATCTCTAAAATCCGTGCTCGCGGAGAAGCGATTAAAGGTGTTGAAGGCCGTGCCGGCGGTGTACTTCCAATCATGAAGATTATGGAAGATACATTCTCATATGCTAACCAGTTGGGACAACGTCCGGGCGCTGGTGCAGTATACCTCAATATTTTCCACTCCGACATCGAAGAATTTTTAGATTGTAAAAAAATCAACGTTGACGAGAAAGTACGTATCAAATCATTGTCTATCGGTATCATCGTTCCTGATAAATTCATGGAATTGGCAGAAAAAGATGAACCATGCTATTTGATCTACCCACATACGGTGATGCAAGAGTATGGACAATTCTTGGATGAGATGGATATGGACAAGATGTACGACGAATTGATCACGAATCCAAACGTGAAAAAGAAAAAAATCAATGCTCGTCACCTTTTAGTTAAAATTGCTCAGACACAAAAAGAATCAGGATATCCTTATATTTTCTTCAAAGAGAACACCAACCGTGTCCATGCATTGAATGAAATCGGTCAAGTGAAATTCTCGAACTTGTGTACTGAAATCATGCAAGTATCTCAAGTATCCGATATTGAGATCTATGGCAAACAGGACACGATCCGTTATGGTATCTCCTGTAACTTAGGCTCCTTAAATATCGCGACTGTAATGGACAACAAACGTATCAAAGAGACCGTAAAAACGGCTATGCGCGCTTTGACTGTCGTTACAGACGTGACCAATATCGATATGGTTCCATCTATTGCAAAAGCAAACCGCGAGTTGCATTCTGTAGGGCTAGGTGCAATGAACCTCCATGGTTACCTTGCAAAAAGTTTCATCATGTATGAATCTAACGAGGCGCTGGATTTTGCCAATACCTTCTTTATGATGATGAACTATTATTCATTGGAAGCATCGATGGAAATTGCCAAAGAACGTGGTAAAACATTTGTTGGATTTGAAAAATCAGCCTATGCCGATGGCACGTATTTCAACAATTACATAAACCGCGATTACATACCTAAAACAGCTAAGGTAACGGAGTTATTTGAAGGAATACATATTCCAACAGTAGAAGATTGGTTGGAATTAAAAGCGAAAATCAAAGAACATGGTATTTATCATGCTTACCGCTTGGCTATTGCTCCAAATCAATCGACTTCGTATATCATGAATGCAACTGCATCAGTTATGCCAATCGTCGATATCATTGAAGTACGTGAATATGGAGATAGTACAACTTACTATCCAATGCCATACTTGACAAACGATAATTATTTCTATTTCAAATCGGCGTATGATATGGATCAATTCAAGGTCTTAAAATTGATCTCGGTTATCCAACGCCATATTGATCAGGGTGTATCTACAATTTTGCATACAAACTCAAAGGATTCGACAAGAGATTTGTCTAGATATTATATCTATGCACATAAATTGGGGTTGAAATCCCTTTATTATACACGGACAAGAAAATCGACCATCGACGAATGTGTCTCTTGTTCAGCTTAATTTTGAGATTTTAGTATTTGGATATATAATGGGAGAAAGTCAAAAGTTGCCTACGCCATTGGCGGCTTTTGGCTTATCTAAAATCAACAATCCAAATACGTGATAATAAATGCCTAATACTTTAAACTAAAAATGAGTAAAACATATAAAGCTGTCAACTGGAATACCCCTGAGAACGATTATGTATTGATGTTCTGGGAACAAAATATCCGTCAATTCTGGATCGATACGGAATACATTCCTTCAAAAGATATCGATAGCTGGAAACGTATCAGCCCAGAAATGAAAGATGCGTATAAAAAAGCTTTAGGTGGATTAACCTTGTTGGATACTCTTCAAAGCCACACAGGTATGCCTAAAATCATCGATCATATCGATACATTACAGAATAAAGCTGTGTTGTCCTATATGTGTATGATGGAAGCTATCCACGCAAAATCGTATTCCACTATTTTCACGACAGTTTCTACAACCGCCGAAATAAACGACATTTTCGAATGGGTTCAACAAAATAAATATCTTCAATACAAAGCAGAAACGATTGATGGTTACTACCGCGCAATCGATAAAGAAGATGCTTCGGACGAGGAGATTTATATGGCGATGGCTGCATCTGTATTATTGGAGTCATTCTTATTTTATTCTGGATTCTTCTTGCCATTATGGTTATGTGGACAAGGTGAAATGGTTGCTTCTGCCGATATCATTAAGAAAATTATCGCAGACGAATCCATTCACGGTGTATTCGTTGGATTAATAGCCCAAGATCAATTCAAAAAATTAAAAAATCAAGATCAGGTAAAAGCTCGTTTCTTGGCCTTGCTTTACAATTTGTATGAAAATGAGCTGAAATATACAGAAGAGATCTATACTGAAGTTGGCTTAACTGCAGAGGTAAAAGAATATGTTCGTTACAATGCCAACAAAGCATTGATGAATTTAGGCTTTGATCCGATCTTCGAAGTAAAACAAGTCAACCCAATCGTATTGAATGGTTTGAATACTGAAACGACACAACATGACTTCTTCTCCAAGAAATCAACTAACTACGAAAAAGCCACGGAAATTGTCCATCTAAAAGATGACGACTTCAAAATGGATGTGGTCGTAGATATATAATATTGACGATTCGTCAAACAAAAAGCCCCAAA